>NZ_JBYSWB010000007.1:0-246431 GCF_058986725.1 Pseudomonas sp. GW821-FHT01A09 | reverse complement strand
TACCCCCCCCCCCCCCCCCCCCCCCCCCCCCCCCCCCCCCCCCCCCCCCCCCCCCCCCCCCACCACAGGGATATCCACTTAAGGCAGCCCCATTGATAGCCCTGGAGGCAGTCACAAAGGCAGTCACCGTGGCGACCTCACCACCCTGAAGCTACTTTTCCTGCGCAATCGGCAAATCCACAGTCCCATCGATAAACTTCGTCGGCCCGCTCGCACTCGGGTTGATATCGAACTTGAAGATATCCGTCGGCAACCACAAGGTCGCGCACGCATTGGGAATGTCGACTATGCCGCTGATATGCCCCTGCACCGGCGCCGAGCCCAACAGCGCATACCCCTGAGCCGGCGAATAGCCGAACTTGGTCAGGTAGTTGATGGCATTCAGGCAAGCCTGACGGTAGGCCACATTGACATCCAGATAATGCTGCTGGCCCTGCTCGTCTACCGAGATGCCTTCGAAAATCAGGAAGTTGTTGTAGTTGGGCACGATCGGGCTGGGCTTGAACACCGGATTCTTGATCCCGTACTTGGCCATGCCGCCCTTGATCAGCTCGACTTTCATATGCACCCAGCCGGCCATCTCGATCGCACCGCAGAACGTGATCTCGCCATCCCCCTGGCTGAAGTGCAAGTCGCCCACCGACAGCCCCGCGCCCTTGACGTACACCGGGAAAAACACTTTCGAGCCACGGGACAGATCCTTGATATCGCAGTTGCCGCCATGCTCGCGCGGCGGCACCGTGCGCGCGCCTTCCTGGGCCGCCTTGTCGCGGGCCTCGCCCTTGAGCTTGCCCATGTGCGCGGTGGGCGCCATCGGTGGATTGGCCAGCGGTGGCACACGGCTCGGGTTGGTATCGATCAGCTCCTGTTCGCGGCGGTTCCATTCGGCGAGCATCACCGGGTCCGGCAGGCAACCGATCAAGCCGGGGTGGATCAGGCCGGCGAACTCGACGCCGGGGATGTGCCGCGAACTGGTGTACACCCCTTTGAAATCCCAGATGGCCTTCTGCGCCAGCGGAAAGTGGTCGGTGAGAAAGCCGCCGCCGTTCTGCCGCGAGAAAAACCCGTTGAAGCCCCACTGCGACTCGGCCTTGGGACCCAGGTCGAGCAGATCGACCACCAGCAAGTCACCGGGTTCGGCACCGTGCACGCCCACCGGGCCGGACAGGTAATGCACTGTCGACAAATCGACGTCGCGCACGTCGCTGGCATCGTCGTCGTTCTTGATCGCCCCGGCAGTCCAGTCATAGGTCTCGAGGATAAAGTCATCGCCCGGGTTGACCCAGCAGGCCATGGGAATGTCCGGGTGCCAGCGGTTGTGCACCTGTTCGTTTTCGGTCACGGGTTGGTCGAGGTCGACTTTGATCAGTGTTTCAGTCATGGCATGGCTCCTGAGTGATAAAAAGCGGACCTGTCACACCGACAGGTAACGGCTGATGGTGGCTTCGTCGACGTTGGCGCGGGTTTCCTCGACCACGAAGCGGCCTTTCTCGATGACCAGGAAGCGGTCGGCGATGTCCAGGGTGAACGACAGCACCTGCTCGGAGACCACGATCGTCAGGTCGCGCAAGGTGCGGATGTCCTTGAGGGTGCGGGCGATGTCCTTGATGATCGACGGCTGGATGCCCTCGGTGGGCTCATCGAGCAGCAGCACCTTGGGATTGGTGGCCAGTGCCCGGGCGATCGCCAATTGCTGCTGCTGGCCGCCCGAGAGGTTGCCGCCTTTGCGCGTGCGCATGTCGTAGAGCACCGGGAACAGGTCGTAGAGGTCCTGCGCAACCACCCCGCGCGCCGACGCTGGCAGGCCGGTCTGGATGTTTTCCAGCACAGTCATGGCCGGGAAGATCATCCGCCCCTGGGGCACGTAGGCCATGCCCTTGGCGACGCGGGCGTGGGTTTCCAGCCCGGACACCTCGACGCCGTCGACCTGCACCTGGCCGCGCCATTGCGGCAGTACGCCCATCAGACTCTTGAACAGCGTGGTCTTGCCCATGCCGTTGCGCCCCATGATGGCGACGATCTCCTGCTTGCCGACATTGAGGTCCAGGTCGTGGAGGATCTGGCTCTGGGCGTAGCCACAGGACAGCTGCTTGATGTTGAACATGAACGCCCCCCGGTTAATGACCTAGATACACTTCGATGACTTTCGGGTTGTTCTGCACCGACTCCATGCTGCCCTCGGCCAGCACCTTGCCTTGATGCAGCACAGTGACCTTGTGGGCGATGCTCTTGACGAATTCCATGTCGTGCTCGATCACCAGCACCGAGCGGCCCTGGCTGATGCGCTTGAGCAGTTCGGCGGTCTGCACCCGCTCGCTGACGCTCATGCCCGCCACTGGCTCGTCGAGCATCAACAGGTCCGGGTCCTGCATCAGCAGCATGCCGATCTCCAGCCACTGCTTCTGGCCGTGGGACAACAAGCCGGCCTGCTGTTGCAGCAGCTCGCTGAGGAAGATCTCCCCCGCCACCTGCTCGACCCGCGCCACCACCTCGCTGGTGCGCTTGAAGAACAGCGCGCCGAGCACCTTGCGCCCGGCCGGATAGGACATCTCGAGGTTCTCGAACACCGAGAGATTTTCGTAGATCGAGGGGTTCTGAAACTTGCGTCCGACCCCGGCGCGGACGATGTCGTACTCGTGCATCCTGGTCAGCTCGCGACCATCGAACTGAATGCTGCCGCTGGTGGCGCGGGTCTTGCCGCAGATCAGATCGAGCACGGTGGTCTTGCCGGCGCCATTGGGGCCGATCACCACCCGCACTTCATTGCGGTCGATATAGAGGTTGAGGTCGTCCACCGCCTTGAAGCCATCGAACGATACGGTCAGGCCTTCGATGGCCAGCACCGGCTTGTTGCTCTCGAAACCGACGGCCGTCATGGCTGCACCTCCAGGGTTTGCTCGGCGTTCGGGGCCTTGGCCGCAGCGGCCGGCGCCAGCACCTGAGGTGTCTTGGCATGGCGCCTGCGCCATTTGCGCCACTGGCTGTCCCAGACCCCGGCCAGGCCGTTGGGGAAGTACATGACCACGACGATGAACAAGCCGCCCATCAGGTACAGCCACAGCTCGGGGAAGGATTCGGAGAAGTAGCTCTTGCCGTAGTTCACCAGCAACGCGCCGTACACCGCGCCGAGCAGCGACATGCGCCCACCCACGGCGGCGAAGATGACCATCTCGATGGACGGCACGATGCCCACGAACGACGGCGACATGAAGCCCACCTGCAAGGCGAACATCGCTCCGCCAATGGCTGAAAACGCCGCGGCCACGCAGTACACGAAGACCTTGAAGCTGGCCACGTCGTAACCCGAAAAACGCACCCGTTCTTCCTTGTCGCGCATCGCCATCAACAACCGGCCCAGCTTGGAGGCGAGGATGAACTTGCCCAGCACGATGCAGCCCAGCAGCAGCGCGGCGTTGATGAAGTACAGCAGCAGCTTGGCGCTGTCGCTGGTGATGTCCCAGCCCAGCAGCGTCTTCAGATCGGTGATGCCGTTGACCCCGCCGGTCAGGCCTTGCTGGCCGACGATCAGCACCGTCAGGATCAGCGCGATGGCCTGGGTGACGATGGAGAAATACACATCGCCGACCCGCCGTTTGAACATCGCCAGACCGATCACCAGCGCCAGCAACACCGGCACCACGATCACCGCCACCAGCGTGAAGGTGAAGCTGTGAAACGGCACCCACAACGCCGGCAGTTCGGTGATCTGGTTCCAGTCCATGAAGTCCGGAATGCCCGGGGTGGACTGGATTTTCGTCGCCTCGGGCGTCGAAGCCTCCAGCTTGAGAAACATCGCCATGCAGTAGCCGCCCAGGCCGAAGAACACCCCCTGGCCAAGGCTGAGGATGCCGCCGTAGCCCCAGCACAGCACCAGACCAACCGCCACAAAGGCGTAAGTCAGGTACTTGCCGACCATGTTCAGCCGGAAGGCATCCAGGCACAGCGGGAACACCACCAGGATCAATGCGGCCAGTATCAGCAGGCCAAGGGTGCCCTGGCGGCCACCGAGCAATTTGTCGAGCGCATTCATGCAGAGCCTCACTTACGCAGCTTGCTGGCGAACAACCCTTGCGGGCGCACCATCAGGATCAACACCACGGCCGACAGGGTCAGCACCTTGGCCATGGAACCGGTCATGAAGAACTCCGAGATCGATTGCGTCTGGGCGATGGCGAACGCCGAGGCGATGGTGCCGAACAGGCTCGCCGCGCCGCCGAAAACCACGGTCAGGAAGGTGTCGACGATGTACAGCGAACCCGCCGTCGGCCCGGTCGAGCCGATGGTGGTGAACGCCGCGCCGGCCACCCCGGCCACCCCGCATCCGAGGGCGAAGGTCATGCGGTCGACCTTTTTCGTATTGATCCCCACGGCACGGCTCATCACCCGGTTCTGCATGGTGGCGCGCACCTGCAGGCCCCAGCGCGAGCGGTACAGCAGCAGAAAGATCAAGGCGGTCATCAGCACCGTCAGGACCATGGTGAACACACCGTTGCGGGGGATATCGATGGCGTCGCTGAGGCTGAACGAGCCCATCAGCCACTGCGGTGGCTCGGCGCTGACTTCGCGGGCGCCGAACACCGAACGGAACGTCTGCTGCATCATCAACGACAGGCCCCAGGTGGCCAGCAGCGTGTCCAGCGGCCGGTGGTACAGGCGGCTGATCATGATCCACTCCACCAGCCAGCCCACCGCGCCTGCCACCAGGAACGACAGGGCGATGGCAAAGAAAAAGTAGTACGGCTGCAGCGCCGGGAAATACGTGGTGGTCAAGTACGACATCACGTAGGTGGTGTAGGCGCCGATGGTGAGAAACTCACCGTGAGCCATGTTGATCACGCCCATCTGGCCAAAAATGATCGCCAGCCCCAACGCCATCAACAGCAACACGCAGAATACCGACAGGCCATTGAAGCCCTGCATGGCGGCGATGGCGCCGAATTGCGATAGCCATTCCATCTATGAACCTCCCGTGGATCAGCAACACTCCCCACCGACAAACCCTGTAGCGAGGGGGCTTGCCCCCGAAAAATCATGCCAGCGCCATCTTCGTTGCTGACCGGCCTATCGGGGGCAAGCCCCCTTGCTACACGGGATGCGGTGGGGTCTTGGGTGTGGCCTTACTGATAGCCCTTGGGAAACGGATTGGGTTCGATCAGCTCCGACTCGTGCACCACCTTGAACTGGCCGTCGGCCTGGACTTCGCCAATGCGTGCCTTGCTCCACAGGTGATGGTTTTCGTGGATCTTCACGTAGCCCTCAGGCGCATTGGTCATCTCGATGCCCGGCGAAGCCGCCACCACCTTGTCGACGTCGAAACTGCCGGCCTTCTCCACTGCCGCCTTCCACAACCAGGGGCCCAGATACGCAGCCTGAGTCACGTCGCCGATCACCGAATCAGGGCCGTACTTGGCCTTGAACGCCGCAACGAACGCCTTGTTGGCCGGATTGTCGAGGGACTGGAAGTACTTCATCGAGGCATAGAAGCCGACCATGTTCTCGCCACCGATGCCGAGCAGTTCGTCCTCGGTCACCGACAGCGTCAGCAGGGTCTGTTTGTCTGCGGTCACGCCGGCGGCCTTGAGCTGCTTGTAGAAGGCCACGTTGGAGCCACCGACCACGGCGGCGAACACCACGTCAGGCTTTTTCAGCTTGACCTTGTTGATCAGCGAGCCGAACTGGGTGTTGCCCAGCGGGTAGTAGTCTTCGCCCACCACAGTGCCGTGCAGGACGTTTTCGATGTGCTTGCGGGCGATCTTCATGGAGGTGCGCGGCCAGATGTAGTCCGAGCCGATCAGGTAGAAGGTCTTGGCGCCCTTCTCCTTGGCGATCCAGTCAAGGCTGGCGAGGATCTGCTGGGTGGCTTCCTGGCCGGTGTAGATGACGTTTTTCGACTGCTCGAGACCTTCATAGAAAGTCGGGTAGTAGAGCAGGCCGTTTTCTTTCTCGAAGACCGGCAGCACCGCCTTGCGCGAGGCCGAGGTCCAGCAGCCGAACACCGTGGCGACCTTGTCGTTGACCAGCAGCTTGCGGGCCTTTTCAGCGAAGGTCGGCCAGTCCGAGGCGCCGTCTTCCTGGACCACTTTGATCTGCCGCCCCAGGATGCCGCCCGCAGCGTTGATCTGCTCGATGGCCAGGCGCTCGGCCTGGATCGAACCGGTTTCGGAAATCGCCATGGTGCCGGTGGCCGAGTGCAACTGACCGACGGTGACCGTGGTGTCGGTGACGGCCAGCCCGGTGGTGTTGACGTCGGCCGCCTGCGCCAAGGGGCCGAACACCGCGGCCGCGATCAGCGACAAGGCCGCTGCACCTTTGGCCAGGCCCGGCGGGAGAAACCCTTGGGTGCCCCTCGTTTTCGTCGTGTCCATCTTGCTGCTCCTGTGTGGAAGGGCGTCTGCGTTGTGGCAGCAAGAATGGGGCGAGTGGACGTTTCCCGGTATACGCATCATGACGTAGCGCCGTACGTCATTTGACATAGCGCCAAATGCCCGCAATTGCGGCATTCTCGCGCTCGCATCAGGCACGCGCCCTGCATGCAGATTGGCCGCATCCCGCGCCTCTGGAGCACCGCCTTGACCATCCCCGGCACCCAACGCATCGCCAAGATCCGCCGCGACTACAACCGCTGGGTCGCCGACGAGAGCATGGAGGACTACGCCTTGCGTTACGCGCCCTCCTCGTTCCGGCGCTGGAGCGAAGGGCGGATCGTCAACACCGCCTTGAGTTCGGTGTCGTTCCTGGTGCTGGAGGCGGTGGGCGGCACCCTGGTGATGGACTATGGCTTCACCAATACCCTGTGGGCGGTGCTGGCGGTGGCGCTGATCATCCTGCTCACCGGCCTGCCGATCAGCTACTACGCGGCTCGCTATGGCGTCGACATGGACCTGCTGACCCGCGGCGCCGGCTTCGGCTACATCGGCTCGACCATCACTTCACTGATCTACGCAAGCTTCACCTTTCTGTTTTTCGCGCTGGAAGCGGCGATCATGGCGTTGGCCCTGGAGCTGTATTTCCACATCCCCCTGGCCTGGGGCTACGTGTTGTGTTCGGTGATCATCATCCCCCTGGCCGCTTACGGCTTTACCCTGATCAGCCGTCTGCAGATGTGGTCGCAGCCGTTGTGGCTGGCGCTGTTGATCGTGCCCTACGTGTTCGTTATCTACAAAAGCCCAGGCACGCTGAGCGATTTCACCTCCTTCGCCGGGCGCCATGGCGAGGCAGGCACCTTCGACCTGCTGCTGTTCGGTGCAGCCCTGAGCGTGGTGCTGTCACTGGTGACGCAGATCGGCGAGCAGGTCGACTACATTCGTTTTTTGCCGCAGCGCACGGCGCAGAACAACCTGCGCTGGTGGACCGCCCTGCTGCTGGCCGGGCCCGGCTGGATAGTGCCGGGGGCGCTGAAGCTGATGGCCGGGGCCTTTCTGGCATTCCTGGCGATTCAGCACGAAGTACCGGTGGCGCGTGCGGTCGAGCCGACGCAGATGTACCTGGTCGCCTACAGCTACGTGTTCCATTCGCCGGAATGGGCGCTGGCGGCCATGGCCCTGCTGGTGGTCATCTCCCAGGTCAAGATCAACCTCACCAACGCCTACGCCGGCTCCCTGGCCTGGTCGAACTTCTTCGCGCGCATGACCCACAGTCACCCCGGGCGCGTGGTGTGGCTGGTGTTCAACGTGGTCATCGCCCTGCTGTTGATGGAGATGGGCATCTTCGACGCCATCGGCGAGGTGCTCGGTCTTTATGCCAACATCGCCATCGCCTGGATCGGCGCGCTGGTGGCCGACCTGGTGATCAACAAGCCGCTGGGGCTGTCGCCACCGCACATCGAGTTCAAGCGCGCGCACCTGTACGACGTCAATCCGGTGGGGGTCGGCGCCATGGGCGTGGCGTCGCTGGTGTCGATGCTCGCGCATTTTGGCTGGTTCGGCGCCCTGGCCCAGGCCGCCCCGCCCTTGCTGGCGTTGATCACCGCGTTGATCGTGGCCCCACTGATCGCCTGGATCACCCGAGGCCGCTACTACCTGGCCCGGGAAAGCGACCCCGGCCTGCTGTATCCCCAGGGCAGCACGGCGACGGTGACTTGCGGCGTGTGCAGCAACCCCTTCGAGCGCCCCGACATGGCCTGGTGCCCGGCGTACGCCTCACCGATCTGCTCGTTGTGCTGTTCGCTGGAAGTGCGTTGCGGCGATCAATGCAAACCGCGCTCGCGGCTGCTGATGCAAGTGGAGGACTGCCTGGCGCGGCTGCTGCCCAGATCCTTCTCGCGCAATCTGCACACCCGGCTGGCGCACTACATGGGCATCCTCGCCGTGCTCATCGCGCTGCTCTCCGGCGCCTTGGCCCTGGTGTACACCCAGGTCACCCACAACCTCGCCGAACACTCGTGGCAAACCCAGCACACCTTGACCCTGGCGTTCATCAAGGCGTTTCTGGCGCTGTGCGTGTTCGCCGCCGTGCTGGCCTGGTGGGTGGTGCTGACCCGCGAAAGCCGCCACGTGGCCCAGGAAGAATCCGAACGCCAGACGGCCCTGCTGATGCAGGAAATCGAAGCCCACGAGCAGACCGATCTGGCCCTGCAGCGCGCCAAGGAAGCCTCCGAAGCCGCCAATGCCGCCAAGAGCCGCTACGTCACCGGCCTGTCCCATGAACTGCGCACCCCGCTCAACAGCATCCTCGGCTACACGCAGATCCTGCAGCGTGACGCCAGTACCCCGCCGCGCCAGCAAGAGGCCCTGGCGACCATTCTGCGCAACAGCTCGCACTTGCTGTCGCTGATCGACGGCCTGCTTGACGTGGCCAAGATCGAGGCCGGCAAGTTGCGCCTGGAGCCGTCGGAAATCGCCTTCACGGACTTCATCCGCGATCTGGAGCGCCTGTTCGCCCCCGCCGCCCGAGACAAGGGCCTGGGTTTCGGCCTGCAGATCATCGGCGAGCTGCCGCCGGTGGTGCGCGGCGACGAGAAACGCGTGCGGCAGATCCTGATCAACCTGCTGGGCAACGCGGTAAATTTCACCGACAGCGGCGAAGTCCGCCTGCGGGTCAGCTACCGCCGGCAGACCGCGACCTTCGAGATCATCGACAGCGGCATCGGCATTGCCGAGGACCAGCTGGAGCGGATTTTCCAGCCGTTCGAACGGGGCGAGATCGACCGTCACGACAACGGCGTCGGCCTTGGGCTGACCATCACCCGCATGCTCACGGCGCTGATGGGCGGCGAGATATCCGTCAGCAGTGTGCCGGGCGCCGGTACGCGGTTTCAGGTGCGGCTGTATCTGTCCGAAGTGCGGGTACCGAAAGCGATCATTCATACCGACCACGACCTCATCGGCTATGCCGGGCCGCCGCGTCTGGTGCTGGTGGTGGACGACCATGTCGAGCACCGTCAGGTCATCAGCGGCATGCTCACGCCCCTGGGCTTCAATGTCGCCCAGGCCGCCAACGGCCAGGAAGCGATCCGCCAAGTGTCGCTGCTCAAGCCCGACCTGATCCTCATGGACCTGTCCATGCCGCAGATGGACGGTTGGGAAACCAGCCGACTGATCCGGCGCAACGTGCAGAGCCTGGCGCCCATCGTGGTGGTATCGGCCCACGCCAACGCGCTGATCGACGAGCGCGCCGATCACGACCTGCACCCCATCGACTACCTGGCCAAACCGGTGCATCTGCAACATTTGCTCGACCGCATCGAACATCACCTGCAACTGACCTGGCTACGCCCCGCGCCGTCACTGGCGAGCCCCAAGGCGCCACAGCGGGCGCTGGCCCGGGCCGAACTGGAGCTGCTGCGCGAGTTGTGCGCCGATGGCGACATGATCGAGTTGCAAGCGCAGCTCACGAGCATCGAACGACGCTGGCCCGACAGCGCCACCGTGGTCGCGCGCTTGCGCACCTTGGCCCGGGGCTTTCGCCTGGATGAACTGAATCGGGTACTGACAGAGAGCATCAATGAACACCCCCACGAGCTCCTCTAAAGGCACCATCCTGATCGTCGACGATGCGCCGGACAACCTGGCGCTGCTGTCCGACGCGCTGGACGACGCCGGCTACCGCGTGCTGGTGGCGCTAGACGGCAACAGCGCCCTGAGCCGCATCCAGCGCCGTCGCCCGGATCTGATCCTGCTGGATGCGCTGATGCCGGGGCTGGACGGGTTCGACACCTGTCGGCAGATCAAGGCCGACGCGTTGAGCGCGGACATTCCGGTGCTGTTCATGACCGCGCTGACCGAGAGCGAGCATGTGGTCAAGGGCTTCGAGGCCGGCGCGATCGACTACGTGACCAAGCCCATCGAGTGCAACGAGGTGCTGGCGCGGATCGCCTCGCACCTGCGCACCGCGCGCATCCTGCAGTCGGCCACCACCCGCAAGGCCAGCTTCGAGGACGCTTCGGCGCAGCGTTGTCTGGGCACGCGTTTCGCCCTCACCGAGCGGGAAATCGAAGTGCTGCATTGGGTCACGTGCGGCAAGACCAACAAGGACATCGGCGACATCCTCGGCCTCAGCCCGCGCACGGTGAACAAGCACCTGGAACACATCTACATCAAGCTCGGCGTCGAGACACGCACCGCGGCGACCTCGGTGGCGCTCTCGGCGCTTAATGGCCACTGAGTCGGCGGCATCACGAAATCTCGTTGTTTTGTCTACGCAACTTCGTATTAACACGAAGTTGCGTAGAGATTCGGGCGGATCAGAATCCACTCTAAAAGCCGGATCAGATCCAATTATTCATTGTTAATCAAAGAGATAAAGAATAGTTTCACGCCCTGGCACGTCCCTCGCACTGTACTGCTGCAACCCGATCAGCCGCTCTCGGCCATCGATAACAGCGACGCGACAACGGAGATGACGATATGCCAAACGTGGACATTGCTCACTATCAAGACGGCGACTTCCTGGTCAATTACGAAGAAAAGGTCTTCGAGGACGTCAAGGCCGAACCGGGTGAAAAAGCGCTGTTGACGTTCCACACCATCGCCTTCGAGGGCTCCATCGGCCTGGTCAACATGCTGCAGGCCAAGCGCCTGCTGCGCAAAGGCTTCGAAACCAAGATTCTGCTGTACGGACCGGGCGTGCAATTGGGTGTGCAACGCGGCTTTCCGACCCTGGGCGCGGAGGCCTTCCCCGGCCATCTGGCGGTCAACAATCAGATCAAGGCGTTCATGGCCGAGGGCGGTGAGGTGTATGCCTGCCGTTTTGCCTTGCAGGCCCTGTACGGGCAAACCGAAAAAGCCCTGATCGAAGGCATTCGCCCGATCAACCCGCTGGATGTCATGGACCTGCGCCTGCTGATGCGCCGCGAGGGCGCGATGATCATCGATACCTGGACGGCGTGACCCACGCAGCTCCCTGTAGCGAGGGGGCTTGCCCCCGATTGCGGTATATCCGCCAGAGAGATATCGCTGGCACGATCTTTCGGGGGCAAGCCCCCCCGCTACAGGATCCATTGATCGACGGTCAGACGCGCCCCCCCCAGATCACCGCCAGGAGCCCCACCATGCCCATCATCCGCGCCGCCGCCGTCCAGTTCAGCCCCGTGCTGTATTCACGCGAGGCCACGGTCGCCAAACTCTGCGCCACCCTGCTCGACCTCGGCCGCGAGGGCGTGCAGTTCGCGGTGTTCCCGGAAACCGTGGTGCCTTACTACCCCTATTTCTCCTTCGTGCAGCCGCCCTTCGCCATGGGCAAGCAGCACCTGCAACTGCTCGAACAATCCGTCACCGTGCCCTCTGACGTCACCCAACAGATCGGCGAAGCCTGCCGCGAAGCCGGGATCGTCGCCTGCATCGGCGTCAACGAGCGCGATGGCGGCACAATCTATAACGCGCAATTGCTGTTCGACGCCGACGGCAGCCTGATCCAGCACCGACGCAAGATCACCCCCACCTATCACGAACGCATGGTCTGGGGCCAAGGCGACGGCTCCGGCCTGCGCGCCACCGACAGCGCAGTCGGGCGCATCGGCGCGCTGGCCTGCTGGGAACACTACAACCCGCTGGCGCGCTATGCGCTGATGGCCGACGGCGAGCAGATCCACGCGGCGATGTTTCCGGGCTCGCTGGTCGGACAGATTTTCGCCGAGCAGATGGAAGTCACCATTCGCCATCACGCCCTGGAAAGCGGCTGCTTCGTGGTCAATGCCACCGCCTGGCTGGATGCCGAGCAACAGGCGCAGATCATGGCCGACACCGGTTGCGCGCTGGAGCCCATCAGCGGCGGCTGTTTTACCGCCATCGTCTCGCCGGAAGGCAAGGTGCTCGGGCAGCGCACCGAGGGCGAAGGCGCAGTGATCGCCGACCTGGATTTCGCTCTGATCGACAAACGCAAACGCATGATGGATTCGGTGGGGCACTACAGCCGGCCGGAGCTGCTGAGCCTGCTGATCGACCGACGGGCGACGGCGCATGTGCATGAGCAGCAACAGACTTGCGGGGAGCACAGCCATGAATGACTCGACGATTTTGCACAAGCTGCAAGGGCCTCTTCGCGGGCAAGCCTTGCTCCCACAGGTGTACGACTCAGCTTCAGATAGCGCCGCCCACCCTGTAGGAGCACAGCTTGCTGGCGAAGGCGTCGGCCAGCACACACAAGATCCCGAGCGTACGCCTGCGTCCGCCGCAGACCTCCTCGCCGAACTGCAATGCCACGGCGTGCGCTGGCAAGGCGCCGACGGCCTGTCGCGCAAGGGCGGGGCCGGGCCATCGGATCACAAGGCGCTGAGCCTGGGCGAGCACACCGCCATGGTGCCGATGCTCAACCGCGCCTCCCTCGACTCGCTCTACTCCGCCGTGCCCGACAGCAGCGGCGCCCAGGCGCTGATCTTTCGCGAGGGCCTGCAGGTCGGCCAGGTGCAACTGCCCGGTGTACCGAAGTTCTACGGCCTCGACACCGAAGACGGCGTCCCCTACTGGAAGATCGCCACTCTGCACAGCAAGGACGTGCTCGCCACCACCGTTCTGCAACACTGCATCCGCATGAACGAAGCCGCCACCTCCTGCCAGTTCTGCGCCATCGGCCAGTCGCTGGCGAGCGGCAAGACCATCGCCCGCAAGCGCCCCGCACAGCTCGCCGAGGTAGCCAAGGCCGCCGTCGAACTGGACGGCGTCAAGCACATGGTGATGACCACCGGCACGCCGCAGACCAACGATCGCGGCGCCGCCATCCTGTGCGAGTCGGCCGCCGCCGTGACCGCCGTGGTCGACCTGCCGATCCAGGCGCAGTGCGAGCCGCCGGACGACGACGCCTGGTTCCAGCGCCTCAAGGACAGCGGCGTGGTGTCCATGGGCATGCACCTCGAAGCTGTCACCGACGCGGTGCGCCAACGCATCATGCCGGGCAAGGCCGAGGTGCCGCTGGAGCGCTATTTCAGCGCCTTCGACGCCGCCGTGCAGGTGTTCGGCCGCGGCCAGGTCAGCACCTACATCCTCGCCGGCCTGGGCGACAGTGAAGACGCCATCGCGCACATGAGCGAACGCCTGGCCAGCGCCGGGGTGTACCCCTTCGTGGTGCCCTTCGTGCCCATCGACGGCACCCCGCTGGCGCGTCATCCCAAGCCCGACAGTGCCTTCATGCAACGCCTCTACCCGCGCATCGGCGCCAGCCTGCGCAGGCACGGCCTGCACTCCGACAACATCAACGCCGGTTGCGCCAAATGTGGCGCCTGCTCGGCCCTGAAACACCACGAGTAACGGGAGCGCACGCCATGGCCGAACACGCCTTCGCTCTGGTCGATGGGACCTTCAGCGAATTCCTCGCCGGCGACCTGCTGGTCAAGCCCGCCGATCAAGCCTGGGAGCGCCAGCATTACTACAGCCTGCGCCGCGCCGTGTTCAGCGACGAGCAACGCCTGCTCGCCCAGGACAAGGACGAAAACGACTTCCAGGCCATCCCCATCGTCGCCGTCGCCCACCACTGCGGCATGCCCGAGCAGGTCATCGGCGCGGTGCGCATCTACCAGACCGAGCCAGGCGTCTGGTACGGCGGGCGCCTGTGCGTCGAGCGCCAGTACCGGCGGCACGCGATGATCGGCAAGGCGTTGGTCAACGAGGCGGTGTCGCGGGCCATCGACCTGGGCTGCCAGACCTTCCTCGCTACCGTGCAACAGGCCAACGAAGGCTATTTCCACAGCCTGCACTGGCACACCCTGGAGGCGCTCGAGCTGCTCGGCCATCCCCACTGCCTGATGCAGGCGCGGCTCGAACGCTACCCATTCATGCGCCGGCAGACCTCGCTGCTGGGCAAAAAGGCCCCGGCTCATGACTAGTCCCCAAGCGACCTTGACGGCCCTGCTCGCGCGCCTGCGCGACACCCCGGCGATGCGCTCGAAACTGGCGATCCAACAACCGGCCCGCGCATTGGCACCCCAGGGCCAAAGCTGCGACGACCTCTACGCCCTGCCGGGCGACGATACCGCGGCGATTCGTTGCGGCGATCAGTATCAACTGCTGGCAATCGAAGGGATGATCCCGGCCTTCGTCGAGCAGGCACCCTGGTTCGCCGGCTGGTCGGCGGTCATGGCCAACGTCAGCGACATCACTGCCATGGGCGGACGGGCGACGGCGGTGGTCAATGCCTATTGGCACAACGATGTCGCCGCCGCCGAGCAGGTGCTGGCGGGGATCCGCGCGGCCTGCGAGGCCTACGGCTTGATCCTTGCCGGCGGCCACACCAGCCAGGCCGTCGGCAACCCGGCGGCGCTGGCCGTGGCGGTCAGCGGCTGGGCGCGCAATCTGCTCTCGACCCTGCACGTGGCCCCCGGGCAGATCATCGCCATGGCGGTCGACCTCGATGGCCGCTGGCATGGCGACGCGCCGTACTGGAAAGCCTTCGAGAACGTCGCCCCGCAGCGCCTGCGCGACAAGCTCGAAGTAATCCCGCGGCTGGCCGAAGCCGGGCTGCTGCACGCGGCCAAGGACATCAGCAACGCCGGCATCCTCGGTACCCTGCTGATGCTGCTCGAACCCAAGGGCTGCGGCGCGCTGATCGATCTGGCGGCCCTGCCGCAACCGGCCGACACCGTGCTGGAGCGCTGGCTGCAGGTGTTCCCCAGTTACGGTTTCGTGATGACTCTCGACTCCGCGGACCTGCCCACGGTCGCTGCCGCGTTCGCCTTCGAGGGCCTGCACTGCGCGCACATCGGCGAGGTCGATGACAGCGCCCGGCTGACGGTCTGCCAGGGGCCCGCGCAGGCCGAATTCTGGGACCTGTCGCGCCAGCCCTTCACCGGCTTTCACTACCCGCAATTCAGTCATGAGGCGCACTGCGCCTTCACGCACAAGGAGCACTGACATGCCCGCTGTCAACATTCGTCTGCGCTGGCCCGATGGTCAGGAAAGCAATGTTTATTCGCCCTCCACGACCATTTTCAAGCATCTCGAGGCGGGGCAGTCCTACAGCCTGGCGGAGTTCTTGCGCCGTGCCGAGACCGGCCTTAATGCCGCGTCCGAACGGGTCAAGCAGGTCAAGGGTTTCTATTGCAGTTCGGCCATGGACAGCCTCGGCGGCATCCGCATGACGGCCCGCCGATTCAGTGATCCGCAGGCGCAGGTCGAGGTGCTGGACATCCGTGAACAGGGCAGCGGCAAGGTTCATTACTCGGGCTTTGGTGAGATTTGAGTCTTGTGCTGAATGGGCTGGCCTCTTCGCGGGCAAGCCCGGCTCCCACAGGTGTGCGGCTTGGGATCGGCTGACACTGTGGGAGGCTTCGGCGAGATCTGACAGCAGCGCAAATCCTGTAGCGGGGGGGCTTGCCCCCGATTGAGGTGTGTCAGCCAAGGAGATATCGCTGACACGATTTTCGGGGGCAAGCCCCCCCGCTACAGGGGTTTACTTCATTCAAGGAGCACCCACCATGACCCACTACAGCGCGATCGTCATCGGCGGCGGCCAGGCCGGTCTGTCCGCCAGCTACTACCTGCAGCAACAGGACATCGACCACCTGGTGCTGGAGAAACACAGCCTCACCCACACCTGGCGCAACCAACGCTGGGATGCGTTCTGCCTGGTCACGCCGAACTGGCAGTGCGCCCTGCCCGGCTATCCCTATGCCGGCGACGATCCCCACGGCTTCATGAAGAAAGACCAGATCATCGACTACCTGGATGGCTTCATCGCTGCGGTCAACGCGCCGGTGCGCGAAGGCTGCGCGGTGCAGCGCCTGGTCGCACGGCCTGAAGGCGGCTATGCGCTGAGCACTTCAGTGGGCGAGTTCAGCGCCGACCAGGTGATAGTCGCCAGCGGCGGCTATCACACGCCGATCATCCCGCGCCTGGCCGAGCGTCTGCCGGCGCAGATCACCCAACTGCACTCGGAGCAATACCGCAGCCCCCAGGCATTGCCGGCCGGTAACGTGCTGGTGGTGGGCTCGGGCCAGTCCGGCGCGCAGATCGCCGAAGACCTGCACCTGGCCGGGCGCCAGGTGTTTCTGGCGGTAGGCGATGCGCCCCGTTGCGCGCGCTTTCACCGCGGCCGTGACGTAGTCGATTGGCTGGCCGACATGGGCTATTACGACATCGGCGTCGACACCCACCCGCTGCGCGAAGGCGTGCGCGACAACACCAACCACTACGTGACCGGCCGCGACGGCGGGCGCGATATCGATCTGCGGCGCTTCGCCAAGGAAGGCATGCAACTGTTCGGCCGCCTCGACAGCCTGCAGGGCACCACGCTGCACTTCTCGGCGGACCTGGCCAGCAAGCTCGACGCCGCCGATGCCGTCTATAACCGCATCAACACCAGCATCGACAAATACATCGCCGAGCAAGGCATCGAGGCGCCGCTCGCCACGCCTTATACGCCGTTGTGGGTACCGGAACAGCAAGCCACCGAGCTGGATCTCACCGGCAGCGGCATCACCAGCATCGTCTGGTGCATCGGTTTCCAGCCGGACTTCACCTGGGTCGATGTGCCGGTGTTCAACGGCCGCAGCTACCCCGGGCATCGGCGCGGAGTGACAGCCCAGCCGGGGCTGTATTTCCTTGGTTTGCCGTGGCTGCACACCTGGGGCTCGGGGCGTTTTTCCGGTATCGCCCGGGATGCGCAGTATGTGGTCGAGCAGTTGGCTGCGCTGCGCACCTGACCACGCAGATGAAGGTGCGATGAAAGGGCTGTCGAGGGGTTAAACCGCCGCAGGCGAGCTTCGTCTGTCTCTAGGCAATGTTTGCCCTATTCGATCACTCCTGGAGATCCCCTATGTTTCGCCCTGTCATCGCAATTGCCGCATTGACCCTGTCCAGCCTGACCTGGGCCGCAGCACCCTGCTCAGTCGATATTCATGGCACCGATCAGATGACCTACGACCTCACCGCCATCAAGGTGCCGACCAGTTGCAAGCAGTTCACCGTCACCTTGCAGCACCCGGGCGAGATGCCCAAGAACGTCATGGGCCACAACTGGGTGCTGACCAGGGAAGCGGACATGCAAGCGGTCACCGAGGCCGGTGCCAAGGCCGGTGAGGCCGACGACTATATAGAGAAGGGTGACAAGCGCGTGCTGGCCCATACCCGACTGATCGGCGGCGGCGAGGAAGACTCGGTGACGCTGGATACCGCGACGCTGAAAAAGGCCGATGGGCCGCTGGTGTTCTTCTGCTCGTATCCGTTCCATTCAACGATGATGAAGGGAACGCTAACCCTAGGCGGCTAATACCCTGTAGCGAGGGGGCTTGCCCCCGAAAAATCGTGTCAGCAACAGCACCTTGGCTGACACACCGCAATCGGGGGCAAGCCCCCTCGCTAAAGGGAACGGCTACTTCAACTCCAAGACCTCACTTCCACCATCGGCCTCGATCTGCGCCGGTGTAAAGGGCAACGAGCGCCATTGCTGCGCCGAGAACAACTGCGTCTGGTCCTTGAAGTGCCTGGACGCCGGGTCGCTGGACTGGGAAAACGCCAATAGCCCCTGGGCCACCGGACCTGCCTGATCGAAGCTGACCAGCTGGATATAACTGCTGCCGCCATCGACATCGAAACCCCGCCCGTCCGGCGTGGTGGTGATCGCGTTGTAGATCCCCAGCTTGCCGTCACCGCCGGGGATGGCGATACGCTGCTCGCCACGGCGCACGGTCTGCAATTCACCCCAGCGGGTATCCGCCGGCAAGCCCATGGCCGCAACCCGCGCCTGGGCATCGGTCAGGCTCTGCGCCAGGCGCTTGGCGACATCGGCGCGCTCCCAGGCGATGCCACGCGGCGTATGGATCGGGTCGCTGGCCGAGAACGGCTGGCGCCAAGGTTCATGACCTTTCTGCAGGGCGGCCATGGTCAGCTGGAAATACACCAGCCCCAGGCCGCTGTCGACCTGTGCGCGACGGTCCCAGCGGCCCAACGCCGTGCAGGCCGGGCGCAACGCGCTGCCGCGCTGGGCACGGCAGAAGGCGAGGATGTCGTCCAATGCCAGATCCGCCAGATGCACCTGGTTGCCCTTCACCAACCCCGCCAGAAACGCCCCGCTCAGCGGACCGCCCGCGTGCTGTTGCAACTGGCTCAGGGCAAAGCGCGCGCGCAGCCCCAAGGGCCGATCGCTGCGGCTGATCAAGGGCGAAAAACCCACCAGCGCAGCGGCGGGCTGAGTCATCCAGGCGCTGTCGTTGGAGTTCTGCAACACATCGCTGCGCAGCAGTTGCGGCAGATGCTGCGCGGCGACGATGCCCTTCTGACGCGCGCCGGGGTCATCCTGCCAATTGCATTCGCTGCGGCTGCCGTCCAGCCCCGGCAAACCGGCCTTCAGCAACTCGGGATCGGCACATTGGGCCAACTGTGTGGTGGGCACGTTGGGGATGACCGAGGCGTTCATGTACAGCGCATCGCCCTGATCGTCGACCGCCAGGGTGTTGACCCAGGGGATGCCCTGGATCGAGGCAACCACCTGCTGTAGCTCCCTGACGCTGTGGGCGCGGTTCATCGCATCCCATTGCGTGAGGATTCGATCGTTACCCAGGTTGACGTCCTGCAGCGCATAGGCGCGCTGCCGGTCCCACGGCAACAGGCCGGGGATGGTCACCAGCGGCCCGAAGCGCGACTCGTACAGGTCGTGGCTGACCGTTATGACCTTGCCATCGGCGCCCCGGACCTGCACCTGCAGGCTGCGCTTTTTCAGGGCCTCACGTTGACCGTCGACGCTGTAGCTCAGAGCGTCCCGAGGGTCCAGTTCGAGGCGATGCAAGGTGAAGTGGCTGGACTGGTCGACCGTGTGCGTCCAGGCCAGATGCTGGTTGAAGCCGATGTTCACCAGCGGCAAACCCGGTAGCGCCGCGCCCATCACATCCAACTGGCCGGGCAGCGTCAGGTGCATCTGGTAAAAGCGCAGGCCGCCGCTCCAGGGAAAGTGCGGATTGCCCAGCAGCAGGCCCTTGCCGTTGTCGCTGCGGGCGCCGCCGACCGCAATGGCGTTGCTGCCGTGGGTGGCGGCAAAGGCGTTGAACTCGGCCAGATAGCGCGTGGCCAGGCGGCCTGGTGCCGAGGGCGACAAGGCTGCCATGGGCCGGGCCGCGGCCGGTGGCGCCGCGCCGACCATGGCCGAGGCGAATCGGCCTATGCCGCCTTCGACCAGCAAGCGCCGCGCCAGGCGCACCACGTCCTCGGTCTGCAGCGGGCGCAGCCAGCCGGCATTGCGACACAAGGCCGGCTGCTGGCTGACTGGGGTCTGCGCCAGGTAACGATTGAAACCGGCGACGTAGCCGCTGATGCGCTGCTGCATGGCGGGCGACTGCGCACGCCAGAACGCTTGCACCTGCTCATCGCTGTTGAGCCAGTGGAAAAAGATATCCGAGGTCAGGTTGTCCAGTCCGGTGGAGGAATGACCCGCACGGCCCTGTATCAGCGAGCGCTGACCACTGACGGTCAGCACCTCATCGGCCAGCAGGCACAGGTTGTCCCGGGCGTAGGCATAGCCAATGCCGTAGCCCAGGCCATGTTCATCGGCGGCCTCGACATGCGGTACCCCCAGTGACGACCAGCTGATGCGGGAAATGCTCGGTGCATCGGCAGCACAGGCGGATACCGCCAGCAGGCAGCCAGCGAGGCCGGCCACGGCCCGTAGGGGAATCGGATGCACAGCGGCTCCTTGAATGGAATCGAAAATCGTTGTTGAACAAACGCATGGCCAAGGCGGGAATTTAGTCGCCGGCGACACCGGGAGCACCGCGACCAGATTCAAGCGTTCAAAAACATTCTGGTCGATACCCTCAACACCGCTGTTTTACTGGGCCAAGGTTACTTTTTGTCACTAAAAATGCACTCTTTTAGAGCAAAAAAACGCACAGATAGAACAAATTCTCATTTGACAATGATAATCAACAAACCTATTGTCCACGCCGTCGAAAGGAACCAAACCCTCTGTCAACCCCGGCCGCATAGGTATCTCCATGCAGGAATCAGGCACCACAGACCTCCACCTCAATGGATTTCCGTCCCTTCTCCAGACCTTGATCAACAACCGCGCCGGCCTGATCAAAGCCGCCGCCAGAATCACAGGTTGTTACAGTCGTGCCGAAGATGTCGTCCAGGATGCCTACCTGCGCGTCTCGAACATGCAGGTCGATACACTGCCCTTCAATGCGCGCCTCAACTACATCTTCCGCATCGTGCGCAACCTGGCGATCGACCACTACCGCAAGCAGTCGATGGAGCAGAAGTATTTCGTCAGCGATGACAACGACCTGAACTCAGCGCCGCAACTGTCCAACCCGGAATCGATCAATGTCGATCGTCAGACACTGGGCAGCGTCAACGACGCGCTGCTGCAGCTGCCGGAGCGCACGCGCTATGCGTTCATCATGTATCGCGTGCACGGCAAGCAGCAGAAGGACATTGCCGCAGAATTGGGGGTCTCACCCACGCTGGTGAACTTCATGATTCGTGACGCGCTGGTGCACTGCAAGAATTCGCTGGGTGCTCAGTTGCATTGAGCCAGGGGGCGTCTATCGGGGCATGGCCTTGTCGGGGGCGAGCCCCCTCGCTACAGGGACTTTGTCCAGCCGCTGAGTTGATGGCACCTAGACATCGGCCGGCCTTGATGAGCTACACTAGGCAGCATGATCAATTCTTATCCGCATTGAACGATCTTCACAGCAGCGCCCAAGACTGCTGCATAAAATGCCCAGCTCAGCCCGACCGGTAGCCCGTGATGTCCAGCCCCAGCGCCCCCGATCCATCCAGCTCGCGCCTCAGTGATGAAGCGGCGCATTGGTGCATGCGGCTGCATGAAGAGGACTTCGCCGACGAAGAACGCGCGCAGTTCGATGCCTGGCTCAAGTGCGATCCGGCCCATCAACGCGAGTTCGACGCGATGATGGAAATCTGGGCCCTGAGCGCCTATCTGCCCACCCCCGCGCCCCCCGTACCGATTGCCAGACGCCGCTCCCGGCGTCCGCTGCTGGCCGCAGCGCTGCTGGTACTGGGCTTGCCGCTGGCAGGTTTCATCGGCTGGCAGCTAAGCTGGATCCCGGACAGCTATCACCGCTACCAAAGCGATGCCAGCGTCAGCAGCGTCACCCTCCCGGATGGCTCCAAGGTGCAGCTCAACCTCGCCACGCGCCTGTCGTTCGCCAACTTCAAGGACCGGCGCAGCGTGACCCTGAGCCGGGGCGAGGCGTATTTCGAGGTCAGCCACGACGCCAGGCATCCGTTTCTGGTCGACGCCGGGCGCGGGCAGATCCGCGTGACCGGGACGCACTTCAACGTGTGGACGTATCAGGATCAGGTGGTGGTGACGCTGACCGAAGGCTCGGTCAAGGTCATCAACGACCGCGGCCGCCCCGATCAGGTCGCCTACCTGACGCCGGGGATGCAGGCCCGCTACGACGCCCAGAGCGACCTGGCGCAAGTCAGCCTCGCCGCCCCCACCACGGCCCTGGCCTGGCGCGATGGCAAGTTGATCCTCGACGACCTGCCCCTCGGCGAGGCCCTGCCACGGATCAATGCCTATCTCGAATCCCCGGTGCACCTGGCGGATCGCAAAACGGCGCAGCTGCGCATCGGCGGTATCTACAACACCGGCGAGATCGCCGGGCTGGTGCAGAACCTGCCCAAGGTGCTGCCGGTGCTGTTGAGTCGCAACGATGAGGGCGCCACGGTGATCCGCGGCAAACCGCGCTACGCGCGCTGATCTTGCGCCAGGGCTTCGGCCTGCCACTTCTGCATGCGTACACGACAGTGCTTCATGGCATTGACGATGTGCTTTTCGACCATGTGCAGGGAGACGTCCAGCCGCGCGGAAATTTCCGGATGCGACAGGCCTTCGAGCTTGCGCAGCAAAAAGCACTGGCGACAGGGCTCGCTTAGCTCGGCCAGAGCCCGTTGCAGCAGGTCGAGATTCTCGTCATGGCTCGAGCGCGTGTAAGTGGGCGCCTGGAAGAAGCGCTCGTCGCGGTCGAGGATATCCAGCGACTCATTGCGACGCACGCGGTTGCGCCGGTGGCCGTCGACGATCAGGTTGATCGCGGTGCGGTACAGGAACGCCCGAGGGTGGGTCACCTGCGTGTCCTCGCGCAGCTCCAGTACGCGCACATAGGCATCGTGGGCGACGTCCTCGGCGGCGTGGCGGCTGCCCATGCGAGCACTGAGATAGCCCACCAACTCACGGTAGTAATGTTCGAACAGGACACCGGGGGCAGCCATCGACGACGCCTTCCTTGCAGTAGAGATCCATGGGGTGAATGCAGTGCAGGCGAAATGATAGCGCCGCAATGAAGCTAAATTATAATAATTATCATCAAGTTTAAAGCCGTCGTTACATTTTTACCGGAACCGGCCCCCTCGCGCGTCTTGATCCCGTGCCTAAATTTGCGCGCTTTACCCTCGTCTACTCGACAGCCTCCCGCGCTGCTCCGAGCAGACGGCGTTACCCTCCACCGGCCGGAACCCTGCATGACTTCCCCTCGCCTGACTCGCCGCATTGCAACCGCCGTACTGTGCCTGATCCCCGTGGCCGCGCTGGCGGCCTGGCGGTTGCTGCCGGATGACGCTGCGCAACGGCCCTTCGTCAGTGTCACCCGCGGCGATATCGAATCCAGCGTGACCGCCCTCGGTACCCTGCAGCCGCGCCAGTACGTCGATGTCGGCGCCCAGGCGTCGGGGCAGATCCGTACCCTGCATGTCGAAGTCGGCGACACGGTCAAGCAAGGCCAACTGCTGGTGGAGATTGACCCCTCCACCCAGCAGGCCACTCTGGATGCCGGGCGGTACGCCATCGACACCCTCAAGGCGCAGGTCAAGCAGCAGCGCGCCGAACACCTGCTGGCCGAACAACAGCTGCGCCGCCAGCAACGCATGGCCAGCGACGGCGCGACCCGCGATGAAGACGTCCAGACCGCCCAGGCCAAGGTGCTCACCACCCAGGCGCAGATCGACATGTTCCAGGCGCAGATTCTCCAGGCCCAGGCCAACCTGCGCAGCGCGCAAGCGGAACTTGGCTACACGCGCATCTACGCGCCCATGAGCGGCACCGTGGTCGCCCTCGATGCGCGCGAGGGCCAGACCCTCAACGCCCAGCAGCGCACACCGCTGATACTGCGCATCGCCAGGCTGTCGCCGATGACCGTCTGGGCCGAGGTCTCGGAGGCCGATATCGGCCAGGTCAAGGCTGGCATGCAGGCGTACTTCACCACCTTGAGTGGCGGCGCACGGCGCTGGACCAGCACCGTGCGGCAGATCCTGCCGATCCCGCCCAAGCCCCTCGAGCAACTCAGCCAGGGCGGTGGCAGCCCGGCGGCTGCCAGTGGCAGTTCGGGCAATGGCGCAAGCAGCAGCGGCAGTGGCCGCGTGGTGCTCTATACCGTGCTGCTGGATGTCGACAACGCCGACAACGCGCTGATGGCGGACATGACCGCACAGGTGTTCTTCGTGCACGCCAGTGCCCAAAACGTGCTGACCGCGCCCATCGCCGCCTTCGCAGGCCCTGGCAATGCCGAGGGCAGGCAGCAGGTGCAAGTCCTCGCCGCCAATGGCCAAGTGGAACACCGCCAGGTGCACACCGGTATGAGCGACCGCCTGCGCATCCAGATACTCGACGGCCTGACCGAGGGTGACAAGTTGCTGGTCAACCCTGCCGGCAGCGGTGGCTGAATGAATATCCCGCTGATCGAACTGCGCGGCATCCGCAAATCCTATGGCGGCGGCGACAGCCCGCAGGTCGATGTGCTGCGCGGCATCGACCTGGCCATCCATGCCGGGGAATTCATCGCCATCGTCGGCACCTCGGGTTCGGGCAAATCGACGCTGATGAACATCCTCGGCTGCCTCGACCGCCCCAGCGCCGGCCAGTACCGCTTCGCCGGCGAAGACGTGGCCGGCTTCAACGGCGACGAACTGGCCTGGCTGCGCCGCGAGGCGTTCGGCTTCGTGTTTCAGGGCTACCACCTGATCCCCTCGGCCTCGGCCCAGGAAAACGTCGAGATGCCCGCCATCTATGCCGGCCTGCCCGCCGGTCCGCGTGCCGAACGGGCCTGCGCCCTGCTGCAGCGCCTGGGGCTGGGCGAGCGCACCGGCAATCGGCCGCGGCAGTTGTCCGGCGGCCAGCAACAGCGGGTGTCGATCGCTCGCGCGTTGATCAACGGCGGCCACATCATCCTCGCCGACGAGCCCACCGGTGCGCTGGACAGCCACAGCGGCGCCGAGGTGATGAACCTGCTCGACGAACTCGCCAGCCAGGGCCATGTGGTGATATTGATCACCCACGACCGCGACGTCGCCGCCCGCGCCCAGCGCATCATCGAGGTCCGCGATGGCGAAGTGATCAGCGACAGCGGCGCCGCGCAAACCGACCAGCCGCCACCCCACGGCGCTCTGCAGGCCACCGATCTGCGCCAGCGCCTGAGCGGCGCCAACAGCGATCGCGGCGATTGGCTCGGCGAGACCCGCGACGCCTTGCATGCCGCCTGGCGAGTGATGTGGAGCAATCGCATGCGCACCGCCCTGACCCTGCTGGGGATCATCATCGGCGTGGCCTCGGTGGTGGTGATGCTGGCCGTCGGCGAAGGTAGCAAGCGCCAGGTGATGGCGCAGATGGGCGCGTTCGGTTCCAACATCATCTACATGAACGGCGCGCCGCCGACGCCCCGCGCCCCCCCAGGCAATATCCGCCTCAGTGATGTGGCGGCGCTGGCCGAGCTGCCCCAGGTGAAGAACATCATGCCAGCCATGACCGTGTCGGCGCAGGTGCGCTACGGCAACCGTGACATGACCTCCACCATCGGCGGCTACAACCCGCAGTTCCCGACCCTGCTCAACTGGCCGGTGACCGAGGGCAGCTTCTTCACCAACGCCGACATGACCACAGGCGCCGCCGTGGCGGTGATCGGTTCAGAGGTGCGCAAAAAGCTGTTCATCGACGGCCAGGACCCGATCGGCCAGTACATCCTGGTCGAGAACGTGCCCTTCCAGGTGATCGGCGTGCTGGCCAGCAAGGGCTCCAGCGGCGCCAACCAACGCAACGACCTGCGCATCGCCATCCCCTACTCGGCTGCCAGCATTCGCCTGGCCGGCACCGAATACCCCGAGTACGTGATCATCGGCGCCGCCGACAGCACTTTGGTCCATGAGGCGGAACAGGCGATCCGCAATTTGATGCTGCGCCTGCACAACGGCGTGCATGATTTTGAAATCGACAACAGCGCGGCGATGATCCAGGCCGAGGCCCATACCCGCAATGGCCTGTCGTTGATGCTCGGCGCCATCGCGGCGATCTCGCTGCTGGTGGGCGGGATCGGCGTGATGAACGTGATGCTCATGACCGTGCGCGAACGCACCCGCGAGATCGGTATTCGTATCGCCACCGGGGCTCGGCAGCGCGACATTCTGCGCCAGTTCCTTACCGAAGCCGTGGTGCTGTCGCTGGTCGGCGGTGTGATCGGCGTCGTCCTGGCGCTGTTGATTGGCGGCGCCTTGAAGCTGGGCAATATCGCCGTGGTGTTTTCCGCGCTGGCGATCCTCGGCGCCTTTGCCTGCTCGGTCGCCACCGGGGTGATCTTCGGCTTCATGCCCGCCCGCAAAGCCGCCCGCCTCGACCCCGTCGCCGCCCTGACCAGTGAATGACCATGACTAAAGCCCCCTTGCTTGCTCTGCTTGTATTGGTCAGCGCCTGCAGCCAGACGCCTGTGCGGCTCGACAGCGGCATCGCCGCGCCGCCGCATTGGCAGCATTGCCAGTGCGCAGATGGCGGTGATCATGCCGGCCCCTTCGCGGGCAAGCCTTGCTCCCACAGCAAAGCCAACGCCGAACACCTGTGGGAGCAGGGCTTGCCCGCGAAGAGGCCAGCCCAGTCAACGCAAAACACACAATGGTGGACCGCCTTCAATAGCCCACAGCTCGTACAGCTCATCGACCAGGCGCGCCAGGGCAGTTACGACCTCAAGGCCGCCATGGCCCGCATCCGCCAGGCCCGCGCCGAGGTGCGCATCGCCGGCGGCACACTATTGCCCCGACTCGACGGCGGCGCCGACGCCTACCACGAGCGCCTGCTCAGGGGCCAGGGCTACAGCGAGCAGGACGCCACCAGCAGTGAGCGCACCTACAAGTATTTCGACACCAGCCTGACCGCCAGCTACGAGGTGGACTTCTGGGGTGGCAACGCCGCCGCCCGCGACAGCGCGCGACTGGGCCTGAACGCCACGGCCTTCGATCGCGACACCCTCGAGCTGAGCCTGCTGGGCAGTGTCGCCGACACCTACGTCAGCGCCCTCGCCGCCCGCGAGCAGGCGCGCATCGCCGAGCTCAATCTGCGCAACGCCGATAACGTGCTCAAACTGGTGCGCAACCGCTACCAGGCCGGCTCCGCCACGGCGCTCGAGCTGGCCCAGCAGCAGAGCCTGGTGGCCAATCAACAACGGCAACTGCCGCGCTACCGACAGCAAACCCGTGACGCGCTCATCGCCCTGGCCACCCTGCTCGGTCAACCGGTCGAGCAACTGACGCTCAGCGAGCAACCCTTCGAGCAACTGCAAGGCCCCAGTATCGACGCCGGTGTCCCCAGCCAACTGCTGACCCGCCGCCCGGATATCGCCAGCGCCGAAGCGCGCCTGGCAGCGGCGCAGGCGGATGTCGGCGTGGCCCGCGCGGCGCTGTTCCCGCAGTTGACCTTGACCGCGGCCCTGGGCACCGGCGATGCGCGCGCCATCAACCTGCTGCGCAACCCGGTGCTCAATGTCGGCGCCGGCCTCACCGCGCCGATCTTCAACAACGGCCAGCTGCGCGCCGAACGGGACAAGGCAGTGGCACGCCAGGACGAGCTGCTGGAGACTTACCGCGGCGTGCTGATCAACAGTTTCGCTGAAGTGGAAAAGGCCCTGAACAGTGTCGATGGACTTGATCAGCAGACCCGTTGGCAGAGTGAGGAGCTGAACCAGGCGCAACGGGCGTTCGATCTGGCGCAGAGTCGCTATCGGGCTGGTGCCGAGGATTTGCTCACCGTGCTGGAGGCGCAACGCAGCCTGTATGGCGCGCAGGCCGAACGGGTGCAGTTGCGCCAGCAGCGGCTGCAGGCGAGCGTGGCGCTGTACAAGGCGCTGGGGGGTGGGTGGGCCAGCGAGGCGAGGTGACTGGCGCTCCGCCGAGCTGGGGCATGCCAGGTGGCGAGGGGGCTTGCTCCCGATGCGGTGTATCTGACGGAACAATTGCGTCTGAAAGTCCGTATCGGGGGCAAGCCCCCTCGCTACAGGAACATAGCTGCAATACAGGCTTGTCAGAGTGGATGTGTTCGCTTCACAAATGCTCCCTGGTCGGCCCGGCCGCCAGATGCCGGCCATACTGGTGGCGAGGGGGCTTGCTCCCGATGCGGTGTATCTGACGGAACAATTGCGGCTGAAAGTCCGTATCGGGAGCAAGCCCCCTCGCTACAGGGACATAGCTGCAATACAGGCTTGTCAGAGTGGATGTGTTCGCTTCACAAATGCGCCCTGGTCGGCCCAGCCGCCAGATGCCGGCCATACCAAGGCCGGCGCGGCGCCCGACCGGCCAAGCGATCCGCCTCTTCGTCAGGGCTGAAGATCACCTCCAGCGCCAGCTTCATCGTCTCCACGTCCAGCCGCTCACCGCCGCCGCCATTGCCCATCCCCCAAGCCCCACACCCTTGCTTCGACGGCCCCAGCCACGGCTCGGCCACCCGCACCCAAGGCCCCGGCGCAAACCACGGAATGCCGTTCACGGTCTTGGGTTTCACCTCCCCGGGATGCGCCTGCTGATGGGCCAGGAACCAGTCATCCAGGCGATCGTCGATCCAGCCATGAAAGGCCCAGAACACCGGGTTCACATGGGACGAAAACGGATCCCCCAAAAAGTCGTTGTCAGCGCGAAACCAGCGCTCGGCAAAATCATCAGGGCGCCGCGCATACACCATCGGATAGCCAGCGTCCGGGTCGCGCCCCAGCGCCGCCCAGCGCATGTGCAGCCAATCATGAATCCCCAGCTCGATCCGCGAACCCAACTCGCCCAGGCACAGCGTGCTGAGATACTGCGGATCGTGCAGCTGCGCTTCCCACAGCTGAAAATTCGCGTATAGCCCGTCGGCACTCTTGATGTAGTAGAGCCACTGATTGAAATGCTCGTCGTCCTCGGCCACCCAACTGGGCGGCACGCTGTAGCCGCTGCGATTGCTGAGGTAATCGACAAAGGCCGGCACCCCCTGGGCGATGGCCGGACGCGGCGGCGGAATGCTCGCCCACGAACGCAGATCCTGCACCTGCCGCACGCCATGCAGCATGTGCCGATGCATGAACAGAAAATCCTCCCCCGAGCCATTGCGGTGACGGTCATGACCGCGGGCGTTGCGCTCCTTGCCCGGGGTGCCGACCTGCCAGCCCAGGGCGCGAATGGACTGACGCCGCGACTCGTCGATGCGGTGCCAGCGATCGCGACTGGCATGCCACAGCTGGTGAAAATAACGACGTTGGGGGGAGATCAGATCCTCATGCAGCGCCGGCACATACGGCAAGCGCTCACGGGCCTGGACAAAGTGACGACGCACCACCACAAAGCGCGCCCGCGGCCCGGAGTAACCGGCCTGAGTGCCGGAGACACGTACCTCGCCGCTGATGGTCGCGCCACCACCCCCCTCGCTCCACACGCCCCAGATCTCGTCCAGCACCGCCTCGCAGTCGTAGGCCTGGCCCGAAGGCGCGACCAACTTCCAGCGCAGGCTCGGCAGTTGCTCTGCCTCCAGCCGCCCATACAGCTGCATGCCGTCATCACCATAAGGCGCACGCCCCAGATAACCGCGCACGGCACGGGCGTTCTGGCCCACGTCGAGAATCAACTGCAGCGGCTGCGCCAGCTCCGGCAACTGCTGCGTATCGCCCAGCAGTTGCCAGTCCCAGATGCCCACCAGACGCTCGCTCAGCAAGGCATTGGGCAGGTCGGCCACCGGAATGCCGGGCTCGTCGGAGTTCAGTTCGGCCTCCTGCGCCCGCTGATATTCCTGCCATTGCTGGCGGGCGGCAAACCCCGCCGGCAGCGCTACACCAGCGGCCACCAGGCCAGCCAGCATCCTTCGACGCGACACCTTCATCCACTGTACTCATGACGTGACTACTGCAGCGAAAACGAACGGTTGCCGGGGCGATTTAGCGCAGCGCTAAATTCTCTGTGAGGCGGCTCGTTTCACCCAGACAGTTCGGACGGCGCTGCTGTGGAGCGCGGTCGCACCAACGGGTCGAGACAGTCATGACGAAACACCCTCAGCAATCGCGTAAATGGCCCTATGCCGTGGCACTGATCCTCCTGCTGGCGCTGGTCGCTGGCGCAGGTGCCTGGTGGTACTGGGTGTACCGCGAGGCGCATCCCTATAGCCGCGAGATCGAGCGGCGCGCCAACGCCTTGCAGGAGCGCATCCTCAGCCTCGACGGGCACCTGGACGTGCCGCTGAGCTATGGCACCGACGGCGAAGAAGCCAACCGCGACGGCCCGACGCAATTCGACCTGGTCAAGGCCGGCAAAAGCCGCCTGCGCGGCGCCTCGATCGCCATCTGGTCGTGGCCGGAATTCTGGAGCGGGCCCAACTGGCCACACCGCCCGACCAGCGGTTTTCAAGCAGCCATGGCCAACGAACTGGAGGTGCGCTACCGCATCATCACCAGCATCGCCAAGGACTTCCCCGACCAGGCCGGCATCGCCTACACCCCGGCCGACTTTCGCCGCCTGGCCGCCGAGGGCAAATTTGCCATCGTCCTGAGCATGCTTAACGCGGCCCCCCTGGGCGACGACATCGACCAGCTCGACCTCTGGGCGGCCCGCGGCGTGCGCGTGTTCGGCCCAGGCTATGTGGGCAACAACAGCTGGACCGACTCGGCGCGGCCGCTGCCCTTTCTCGGTGACTCGGTGGACCCACTGGGCGGCCTCTCCGCCCTGGGCCGCCGCGCCGTGGCCAAGCTCAACGACCTGGGCGTGGTCATCGACGTCGCGCAGATGTCCAGCCAGGCCCTGACCCAGGTCACCCAGCTGAGCCGCGCCCCGGTGCTGGTCTCGCACACCGGCGTGCAGGGCCTGATGGATATCCGCCGTAATTTGAGCGATGCCGACCTGGCCAACATCAAGGCCACCGACGGTCTGGTCAACATCGTCGCCTACTCCAAATACCTCAAGCCGTTCTCCCGCGAGACCATCGCCAAGATGAACGAGCTGCGTGCCCGCTACCACCTGCCCGACGTGCAGAACCAGACGCAGATGGGCACCACCACCGACCCGGTGTTCTCGATCTGGTCGGAGAAAAAATTCGGCGAATACCTCACGCCCTTCTACGACATCCTGCGCCAGGAGCCCGAAGCGACCTTGAGCGACTACGTCGACTCCATCGATTACGCCGTGAAGAAAATCGGCATCGACCACGTCGGCATCAGCTCCGACTTCAACGATGGCGGCGGCGTGATCGGCTGGCAGAACAGCAGCGAGAACCGCAACGTCACCGCCGAGCTGATCCAGCGCGGCTACTCCGACGAAGACATCGCCAAGCTCTGGGGCGCCAACTTCCTGCGCGTCTGGGAGGCCGCCCAAAAAGCCGCCAGACCCGCTGAATCGGCGTCCGCCAACCCTGTCGTTCAACATCCGTAAGGACCCTCATGAAACGCCTCAACGCCTTCATCGCCCTCGCCTGTCTGTCGCTGTCGCTCGGCGCCTTCGCGGCCGAGCCCGCCGAGCCTGCCGCACCCGCCGACCCCACCGCGCCCGGCAAGGTCTTCCAGGACTGCAAGGACTGCCCGGAAATGGTCGTGCTGCCCGCCGGCAGCTACACCATGGGCGTGCCCGATGACGAAGTGGGCCGTCAGTCCGACGAAGGTCCGCTGCACCAGGTGACCTTCGCCGAACCCTTCGCCATCAGCCGCTTCCACGTCACCGCCGAGCAGTGGCAGGCCTACACCAGGGACACCGGCCTGGTGATCCCCGACGGCGACGATCGCCCGGGCCGGCGCTGCACCAACGGCAAGCCCAGCTACCCCCAAGGCCCGCGCCAACCGGCGGTGTGCATGGACTGGGAAGAAGCCCGCGGCTACATCGCCTGGCTGGCGAAAAAGACCGGCAAGCCCTACCGCATGCTCAGCGAATCGGAGCGTGAATACGGCGCCCGCGCCGGCTCCACCGGGCCCTTCCCCTTCCCGTTCGACAAGGCCGGCGGCTACCAGATCACCGAGCACGCCAACGGCTACGGCCCCAGGGACGGTTACACCTACACCGCCCCGGTGGGCAGCTTCGCGCCCAACGCCTTTGGCGTCTACGACATGCACGGCAACGTCTACGAATGGCTTGCTGACTGCTGGCACACCGACTACGTCGGCGCCCCCACCGACGGCAGCGCCTGGGTCACCGGCGGCACCTGCGAGCACCGGCAGATCCGCGGCAACGACTGGATCGAACCGCCGATCTTCTCCCGCTCCGGCAACCGCAACGAGCGCGAACCCGACGTCCGTGGCGACTGGTTGAGCTTTCGCGTAGCCCGCAACCTCAACGGTGCCGACAAGGACTGAACACGAACAAGGAGCCCCGCCATGACCGATCTCAGCCGCCGCCATTTCGTCACCGCCGCGACCCTGGCCAGCCTCGCCCCACAGCTCTCTGTAGCGAGGGGGCTCGCCCCCGAAAATATTACGACCGCGGATACCGCAGCGCCTGGCGCGCCGTCTTCGGGGGCAAGCCCCCTCGCTACGCGGGATCCGATCTTCAACGACGATATCGTCCGCCTCGACTACAACGAGAGCCCCTATGGGCCTTGCGCGCCAGCGGTCAAGGCCATGGAGCTGGGCGCACGGCAAAGTGGACGTTACTACTACGAGCAACAACTGCGCCTGATCGAGCTGTTCGCCGAACAGAACCACGTGCCCCGCGACCATGTGGCGGTGTTCTGCGGCTCACGCTCGCCGCTGCAGTACGCCATGGCGCTGTATGCCGGCCAGCGCAGCGTGGTCACCGCCGCGCCCACCTACGATTCGGTCGCCAATGGCGCCGAAGCGCTCGGCGCCAAGGTCCACGAAGTCCCCTTGGATGACCGTCATGCCCACGACGTGCGCGGCATGCTCGCGGCGGACGATCAGGCCGGGGTGATCTACCTGTGCAACCCCAACAACCCCACCGGCACCCTCACGCCCTATGAAGACATCAAGCACCTGGTGGTGAACAAGCCGGCCGGATGCCTGGCGATCATCGATGAGGCGTATATCCACTTTTCCGATGCCCAGCCCTGCCTGGGGCTGCCCATCAAGCACCCGGACGTGCTGGTGCTGCGCACCTTTTCCAAACTCTACGGCATGGCCGGGGCGCGGTTGGGCCTGGCGATCGCAGCGCCTGAGGTGCTGGACAAGCTGCAGACCCTCAACGGGCACAACTTCATCTCGGTGAGCGCCTCGCTGGGCGGCATCGCCAGCCTGCAGCAACCGCAGCTGGTGGCCGAGCGCAAGGAGACCAACCGGCGCGTGCTGCAGGACACCGTCGGCAAGCTGCAAGCCGCGGGTTATCGCTGCACGGAAGCCCAGGCGAACTGCTTCATGGTCGCCTTGAAGCGCCCGGCGGCGCCGGTGATCGAGGCCCTGGCCAAGCGCGGTGTGCAGGTGGGCCGGGTGTTCGAGGCCTGGCCGGACTGGATGCGGGTCACGGTGGGCACGCACGAGCAAATGCAGCAGTTCCTCAAGGCGTTTCATCAGGCCATGAGCAACGCTTAGCGGCGGCCGGGCACGCGTGGCGTCCTGGGTGAAGGCGCTACCCCGGCCGCCGCGATTGACGGTCGATACACGACTAAATCCGATTTCCACCCGCTCGTCTAAACGCCATACCCCCAACGAAGCGGGAAAACCCACATGGATCATCGCGACATCACCGCGCCGGCGCTGGTCGGCCGCTCTCCCGTCCCAGCCCTGCAGGTTCATTATCTCGCCGGCACGCTGACCGTCACCTGGCACCGCCAGGCATTGCTGGCGCTGCACCTGCACCCTGCCGCCGAGCCCCATAGCTTCAATGCGACCGTCACGCTGCTCGACGCCACGCTGGAGCACCCCGCGCTGCTGGCCGCCTGCGAGGGCGTGTTCACCTTGCTGCCCGCCATTCGGCGCCTGCTGCTGGACCTGCCCCCCTCTACGGCGGTCGCTCGGCTCATCGCCGACGGCGTCCTGCGCCCCGCCACTGCGAATACCTTGCTGTGCGAGGCGCAGAGCTTCTGGCAGGTCCCCGAGCCATGGCTGAACAAGCCGTCCTACGGTGCAGCACCGTTGCACTACACAATGACCGCAACGACGCGCCACCCGCAGCGGCCGCCGGCGCAAACCGGCGTGCTGTACCGCCGCTTCATTCCTTGGCTCGGCCAGACGTTCAGCCTCGAGCAGGCCGATCCCGATCGCGACCTGGACGTATTCAGTCGGTGGATGAACACCCCGCGCGTCGCCCACTTCTGGGAAGAACAAGGCACGCCCGAGCAGCACCACGCCTACCTGCTGAAACTGCTGGCTGATGCTCACGCACGCCCGTTGATCGGCCGCTTCGATGACCAGCCGTTCGGCTACTTCGAAGTCTACTGGGCCAAGGAGGACCGCATCGCGCCCTTCTACGACGCCGGCGACTACGACCGCGGCCTGCACCTGCTGGTGGGCGAAGACGCCTGCCGCGGCAAGCGCTACTACACCGCGTGGTTCTCGTCGCTGTGTCACTACCTGTTCCTCGACGATCCGCGTACCGAGCGAATCGTCTGCGAGCCACGCCACGACAACCAGCGCCAGATCGCCAATTTCGACCGCAACGGCTTTGCCAAGCTCAAGCATTTCGACTTCCCCCACAAACGCGCATTGCTGGTGATGCTGACCCGCGAGCGGTTCTTTTCAGAGCGGTTGTACCAACCCATGGACGATGTCCAGCCCACCGAATAAAGGATGCACCTATGAGCACCGCAACGATTCATGACGTCATCGGCGTCGGCTTCGGCCCGTCCAATCTGGCCCTGGCCATTGCCCTCGAAGAGCTCTCGCATAACACCGGCAAGCGCCTGGATGCCCTGTTCGTCGACAAGCAGGTCAACTACCGCTGGCATGGCGATACCCTTTCCTCCCAGAGCGAACTGCAGATTTCCTTCCTCAAGGACCTCGTGTCCCTGCGCAATCCCACCAGCCCTTACAGTTTCGTCAATTACTTGAAGCAACAAGGCCGACTGGTCGACTTCATCAACCTGGGGACCTTTTATCCCTGCCGGCTGGAGTTCAATGACTACCTGGGGTGGGTCGCCGAGCAGTTCTGCGAGCAGGCGCTGTATGGCGAAGAAGTCATTCGCATCGAGCCCGAGTTCAGCAACGGCGCGATTCAGCACCTGAAATTGACCTCTCGCAGCGCGCAAGGCCAGGAACTGAGCCGACGAGCTCGTGCGGTGGTGATCAGCACGGGAGGCTCACCAAAGATCCCCGCGTTGTTCAGCGCCTTCAAGAACGATGCCCGAGTCTTCCATCACTCGCGCTACCTCAGTGCCATGCGCGACCTGCCTTGCGCGCAGGGCAAGCCGCTGCGTATCGCCATCATCGGCTCGGGGCAAAGCGCCGCCGAGGCCTTCCTCGACCTCAATGACAGCTTCCCCTCGGTGAAAGCCGAAATGATCCTGCGCAAATCCGCCCTCAAGCCAGCCGACGACTCGCCGTTCGTCAACGAAATCTTCGCCCCTGACTACACCAGCCTGGTGTTCCAGCAGCCCGCCCAGGACCGCGAAAAACTCATCGACGAATACCACAACACCAACTACTCGGTGGTCGATCCAGAACTGATCGAGCGCATCTATGGCGTGCTTTATCGGCAGAAAATCACCCGCCAGCAACGCCATGCCGTGCTCTGCCGCCAACAGATCGAAGCCGTAGCGGCCACCGAGCAAGGCATCGAACTGACCCTGCGCGACCTGGCCACCGGCACGCACAACACCCGTCGCTACGATGCCGTGATCCTCGCCACCGGTTACGAGCGTCGCAGCCACAGGACCTTGCTCGCGCCGCTGGAAGATTACCTGCACGGCCTGGAAGTCGACCGCAACTACCGCGCCCTGGCCACCGCCAGCCTGCAGGCACCGGTATTTTTGCAAGGCTTCTGCGAAGCCACCCATGGCCTGAGCGACACCTTGCTGTCGGTGCTGCCGATGCGCAGCGCGGAGATCGCCCAGGCGCTGTACCAGGCCCTGACCACGCCCGATGCCGCACGCAAAGCTGCCGCCGTGCCATTGGCCAGCGTCTGATCGCCCACGAGGAACCGCCCATGTCCAAGCCACCCAAAGGTGCGCTGCAAGAATTGCTCGTGCTGCTCCGGCCCTTCAGGTTCACCGTTGCCCTGTCCGTCGTCCTGGGCATCCTCGGCGGCTTGAGCATCACCCTGCTGCTGGCCACCATCAACCGCACGCTGCACGCCGACCAAGGCCTGAGCGCCGGCGTCCTGTGGACCTTCGCGGGCCTGTGCATCCTGGCGCTGGCCAGCTCGATACTGTCCGACATCGGCAGCAACCGCGTCGGCCAGCACATCATCGCCGAGCTGCGCAAGGATCTGGGCGAGAAGGTCCTGTCGGCGCCCATCGAGCAGATCGAGCGCTACCGCAGCCATCGCCTGATTCCCGTGCTCACCCATGACGTCGATACCATCAGCGACTTCGCCTTCGCCTTCGCGCCGTTGGCGATCTCGCTGACCGTGACCCTCGGCTGCCTGGGCTATCTGGCCCTGCTGTCGTGGCCGATCTTCCTGCTCATGCTGGTGGCGATCGCTATCGGCACCGGCGCGCAGTACGTCGCCCGCGCCAAGGGCATCAAGGGCTTCGTGGCGGCGCGCGATGCCGAAGACGAACTGCAAAAGCACTACAACGCGATCGCCGGCGGCGCCAAGGAGCTGCGCATTCATCGCCCGCGCCGCCAGCGCATGTTCAGCCGTAACATCGAAGGTACCGCCGAGCGAATCCGCGATACGCAGATTCGCTCGATCAACACCTTCGTCATCGCCAAGACCTTCGGCTCGATGCTGTTCTTCGTGGTGATCGTACTCGCCCTTGCCCTGCAATCCTTGTGGCCCAGCAACGACAAGGCGGTGATGAGCGGCTTCGTGCTGGTGCTGCTGTACATGAAAGGTCCGTTGGAACACCTGGTCGGCACCCTGCCGATCGTCAGCCGAGCGCAGATCGCCTTTCGCCGTATCGCCGAGCTGGCCGAACAGTTCTCCTCCCCCGAACCGCACCTGCTGCTCGAAGACCAGGCCAGCCAGCTGCCGAACCTGCACAGCCTGGAACTGCGCGACGTGCGCTACAGCTTCCCGGCGGTGGACGGCAACGCGCCCTTCCAGCTGGGGCCGGTGAACCTGCACATCAAGCAGGGCGATATCGTGTTCATCGTGGGTGAGAACGGTTGCGGCAAGACCACGTTGATCAAGTTGCTGCTGGGGCTCTATGCGCCGCAGACGGGGGAGATACGCCTTGATGGTCGCGCGGTCAGCGCCCGGAGCCGCGATGACTACCGGCAGTTGTTCACCACGATCTTTTCCGATTACTACCTGTTCGACGACCCGATCTTCGGTGCCACGCAGCTCCCTGCAAACGCCCGCAGCTATCTGCAGCGCCTGGAAATCGCCCACAAGGTCAGCCTTCAGGACGGCGTGTTCAGCACCACCGACCTGTCCACCGGCCAACGCAAACGCCTGGCGCTGATCAATGCCTGGCTGGAGGAACGCCCGGTGCTGGTGTTCGACGAATGGGCCGCCGACCAGGACCCGACGTTCCGCCGGGTGTTCTACACCGAGTTGCTGCCGGAACTGAAGAAGCTGGGCAAGACCATCATCGTGATCAGCCATGACGACCGGTATTTCGATGTGGCGGATCAGTTGGTGCACATGCACAACGGCAAGGTCGACACCGAGTTGAGCCCCGCCTGATCCCACCTCCCCTGCCCCGCCGCATCCGCGGCGGGGTAGCCCAGCTCACTGTACTGCCGGCAACCGTGCCAACCATTGCGCCACTGCGCCGTAAGGGGCGTCATAGCCGCCGCAGACGCCGCCCATCCGCAGGAAATCATGGGTAAATCCGTGCTCGGTACGCAGGGTTACGGCAACGCCTGCTTGTTGCAGACGATGGGCGTAGGCAACTCCCTCGTCGAACAAGGGATCATACTCGGCGACATTCACATAAGCCGGGGCGATGCTGTTCGAAAGGGGGGCGAGCAGCGGTGATACGCGCCAGTCCTGGCGTTGAACGGGATCAGTCAGGTAGTGGCCGTAGAACCAGTCCATGGTCGCACTTTCGAGCAGATAACCTTCGGCGAAGTCCCGCTGCGAAGGGCGCTCGGTGCTCGCGTCCGTCACGGGATAGAACAACAGCTGCGCCTGTGGCGTGAAGTCGACCTGAGGGTCGGCCGTTGCGGCCATGATCGCCAACACGGTCGCCAGCGTCGCCCCGGCGCTGTCTCCGGCCAGCACCAGTCGCTGCGTGTCCAGCCTTAAGGCGTCCGCCTGGGCGAGCACCCAGTTGGTCGCGTCCAGCGCATCGTTCAACGCCACCGGAAAGCGCTGTTCCGGCGCCAGGCGATACGCCGGGGCCAACACCACATGCCCCGTAGCGGCGGCCAGGCGACGACAGACCATGTCATGGGAATCGAGACTCCCGACCACATAGCCGCCGCCATGGAAATACAGGATCACGGGGCAGCGTTCAGCGGCAGATGTCTTCGCGCGATACCAGCGGGCAGGGATCGCCGCACCATCGCGGGCAGGAATGCTGCAGGCCGATACCTGAATCGATTGCGGACTATCGGGGTCCAGCCAGTCCGCGCTGGCGTCGAACTCGGTGCGCGCCTGGTCGACACTGAGGGCGTGCATGGGCTGGGTGCTGCCCATTTCCCGCCCCAATTCGATCATTTCCAGAAACGCGGCCACATCGGGATGCAACGGCATAAAACGGTTCTCCACTTACTAGACCGGAAAAACGACACCGGCCTGAAATCAGGCCGGCGATTGGACGACTGCCCTTCAGTTGGGCAGTAATGATGCTTGATGCAGGGCCTGGGACGCCGCTTGTAGCAGCGCCTGATTGGCAAGCATGTCGAAGTGTCCCGAGGCAAACTCCGCGCGCTCGCTCTGCTCGCTCAAGCGTTGGGCAAACCGCGTCTGTATGACTTGATCTCCCCCCACCGCCCAATACAGCTTGACCGGCACCCGCACAGGCTGGAGGGTCAGCGGTTGGTGAGCGATGGCTTTGAGGCGCATCGCGACCAGGAATCCACGCGCCAGCTCATCGGCCTCAAGCTGTTGCAAACTGCCGAATGGCAACGCCTGTGACTGCGCTTTTATCGCCTGGATAAACGCAACCAGTTGCGGGCCATCCAGCTCGCCGCTCAGGTCGAGCAAGTGCCAAGGTAACTGAGCTGGAGAATCTGGCAGCACCACCCTGAGGAACGAGCGCAGGTCTTCCTGCCAGCCGCTTGCCGATAAGGCCTCGCCCTGCACGGGCTCAGGAATGAAGCTGTCCACCAGCTGCAGCGATGCCACGGTTTCACCCTGCCGCTCCAGCTCCTGGGCCACCAGTGCCGCCAAGGCGCCGCCCAGCGACCAGCCCAAAAGGTGATAAGGGCCATTCGGCTGCTTTTGCCGCAGGTATTGCGCATAGTCGATAGCCATCGCCGACAGCGACTCATCGTCCCAATGCGGGTCCAGCAGCATCCGGCACTGCAGGCCATAGACGCTGCGCTGGCCCTCGAGCTGACGGGCCAGCGGCTCATAGTCGAACACGGTGCCGAAGCCCGCATGAATACAGAACAACGGTGCCACATCGGTCACCTTGCGGTTGAGCAGCAGCAGCGGATCGAGGGTTTCATTCACCGCGCCGTACCCGGACAGCTCGGCGATCGTTGGCCGCGTCATCAAATCGCGCAGCTTCAGTTCGAAGCCTTCCAGGCGCAGGCCGCGCACCTTTGACACCACCTTGAGACTGCGTAAGGAATCGCCGCCCAGCTCGAAGAAATTGTCGGTCACCCCTACCTGTTCCAGCCCCAGCACTTCGGCCCAGATCCGCGCGAGCTGCTGCTCCAACGGGTTACGCGGGGCCACATAGGCAAGGTGGCTGCCTTGCAGGTCCGGTTCGGGCAACGCGCGGCGATCCAGCTTGCCGTTAGGGCTAAGCGCAAAGCGCTCCACGACCATGATCCGGGTCGGCACCATGTGCTCGGGCAACACGGCCTTGAGCCTGTCGCGCAGCTTGGCTGGTTGATCCGCTGCGTCGCCATGGCAGACGACATAGCCGATCAGGCGCTTGTCGCCCTCCTCGCCCCACACCGCGACCACCGCGTCCCGCACCTCGGCTTCGCGACGCAGGCACGCCTCGATCTCGCCCAATTCGATGCGAAAGCCGCGTATTTTCACTTGGTTGTCCAGTCGCCCCAAATAATCATAAATGCCGTCGGGTCGGCGCCTTACCAGATCGCCCGTGCGATACAACCGCCCGCCTCGGGAAAAAGGATCGGCGACAAAACGCTCTGCGCTGAGGCCGGGGCGCCCGTGGTATCCACGGGCCATACCGGTGCCGCCGATGAACAGCTCACCCGGTACCCCATCGGGCAAGCGGTTGAACTGCGCATCGAGCACATACAAGGTGCGCTCGCCTACCGCCGTACCGATAGGCGCAATCGCCGCGCCACAGCCCTGCTCAACGTCAGCCTTCCATAACAACGGCGTCACCACCGTTTCGGTGGGGCCATAACCATTAGTGAGATAGCGCGGTCGGAGCACACGCTTGACCAATTCGAAGGTGCTTCGAGCCACCGCATCGCCGCCAAAGCAGTAGATTCCGACTGGCGGGATCAGCGGTTGGGTCTGGGCGTATTCGGCCAATTGCTGCAGGTAAGCCGGGGGGAAGCAGGCGATGCTGATGTCGTGGTCGAGCAGCGCCTGGAAGGTCTGCTCGGGCGTCCACAGATGATGATCGCGCATCACCAACTGGCCGCCTCTGATCAGCGTCGATAGCCAGCGCTCCTGGGCACCGTCGAAGGCGAACGACATGAAATGCAGCTCGCGGGTGTCGCTGTCCATCTCATAGCGCTCGACGATCGCGCGGCAATGCATGGCAAGGGGGCCATGACTGACGGCAACGCCCTTGGGCTGCCCGGAAGAGCCCGAGGTGTAGATCAGGTAGGCGAGGTTGTCGGGACTGATCCCGACCACCGGGCAATCGCTGTCGCCGACGCCGGTTAGATATTCAAGCTCATCCAGGTTCAGGTACTCGACAGCGACTGCGGGCAACTGAGTGCGCACGTCACTGTGGGTCAGGAGTACCGACACTTGGGCGTCGTCGATGATCCATGCCAGTCGCTCACGCGGATAGTCGATATCCAGAGGCACGTAGGCGGCGCCAGTCTTGAGCACTGCATAAAAGGCCACCAAGGTATCGACCGAGCGAGGCAACGCCACACCGATTCGGGCCTCCGGCTTCACGCCCTGAGCGAGCAGCCGCCAGGCCAGCCGGTTGGCACGTTGTTCAAGCTGCCCATAGTCAAGCTGCTGGCCGGCGCACTGCACGGCAACGGCATGCGGGCGCAGGCAAGCCTGGGCGGCGATGAGATCGATCAGCAACGGCTGAACGGCCTCGCGCTCGACCATCGCCAGCGGTGGCTCGGGGACCAGATCAAGCGCACCGATACACGCCCCTGGGTGGTCCAGCAGGCCCTGCAGCAGCACCTCGAACGAGGCCATGATCTGCGCGGTGGCCTGTTCGGTAAAACGGTTGCGCAGGTAGAGAAACTCGATACGCAAGGTGTCATCCAGGTGCACGGCCAGGTCCATGGCATAGTTGGTCACATCGCGGCTGGCGGTTTTACCGAAGGTCACCCCGCCCTGGGCGTCTTGCTGCAGACGCTCGTCGACCGGGTAGTTTTCAAAGACGATGATGCTGTCGAACAACGCCTGGCCGCTGCGCCCGCTCCAGCGCTGCACGTCGGCCAGCGAAGTGTGCTCATGATCACGGGCCTCCAGATTGTAGTTCTGCAACGCCCGCAACCAAGGGCCGATCGCCTGCTGCGGCAGCGGAGCCTGGATGATCGCAACGGTGTTGATGAACAACCCGAGCATGCTGTCAGCGCCCGCCAGATCGGCCGGCCGACCCGCTACGGTAGCCCCGAAGCAGACCACATCCTGACCGGTATAGCGTTGCAACAGCAGTAGCCAGGCCGCCTGTATCAGCGTGTTGGGGGTCACCCGGACCTGCTGGGCGCTGCGCCGCAACGCTGCCGTTCGCGCAGCATCCCACTGCAGATAAAGGGCCGCATGCCCCGGCAGATCCGGTGCGGGTTTGACCAGGCAATCGGCAAGCAGCGTGACATCCTGCAACCCCACCAGCTTCGAGCGCCAGAAATGCTCGCTTAGGGCATTGTCCTGGCGCTGCAGCCAGGCGATGTAGTCGCGGTAACGATGGGCGGTGGGCGCTATTTCCTGCCCCGCATAGCGGGCCAGCACCTCGCCGAGCAGCTGTGAGTTGCTCCAGCCATCGAGCAGGACATGGTGGCTGGTCCAGATCAGATGCTGGTGGTCGTCGTCCAGTTGCACCAGCGTCAGGCGCATCAACGGTGCCCGTGTCAGGTCGAAGCCCTTGCAGCTATCGGCCTCGATCAGCGCTGCAAGCTGACGAGCCGTATCGCTGCGGCCGCGCCAGTCGAGTCTGGCGATATCCAGCTCGACCCGACGATGAACCAACTGGATCGGCTCACTCAGCACACCGCCGCTGTGGAAGCTGGTACGCAGAATGTCATGGTCGCGGACCACCTGCTCCCAGACGGCCACAAAGCGCTCCACGTCCAGGCCGCGGATCGGCACGCTGGTCTGATTGATGTAAAGGCCCGATGCATCCTCCAGACTGTGGAACAGCATGCCCTGCTGCATCGGCGACAAGGGGTAGACATCGACGATATCGCTCGCCGCCACGGGCAGGCTGTCGAGCTGCTGCTGATTCAGGCCGGCCAGCGGGAAGTCGGAGGGTGTCACCCCCGCCGCTCGTTCATCCAGGCAATGATCGATCAATGCCTTGAGCTCACTGGCGAAGGCATCCGCCAGCGCCTGCAGGGTATCCTCTGCGAACACTTCACGACTGAACGTCCAACTCAGTACCAACTCCCCGCCATAGACCTGGCCATTGATACTGATCAGCGCGTCGAGAGGCGCGTCGTCGCTGCGGCCCCTGCCCGAATCTTCCGCTGAGGGATGCAGCAAGCCATCGGCGGCCTCGAAGCTGTGATCGAACTGACCGAGGTAATTGAAGACGATTTCGCCCTGTGGCAGAGCGGCCAGGCTCGCCTGGGCCTCGGTACTGCCCAGATAACGCAGGATGCCGTAGCCGATACCCTTGTCCGGCACGGCACGCAGTTGCTCCTTGACCGACTTTATCGACCCCGCAAGATCGGCCTGCGGGGTCAGTCTTACCGGGAAAGTGCTGGTAAACCATCCCAGCGTCCGGGTGATATCCAGGTCGTCGAAAAGGTCTTCACGACCGTGTCCCTCAAGCCGGATCAAGGTGCTGTCGGCGCCGCTCCAGCGGCAGATCACCCGCGCCAGCGCCGTGAGCAGCAAGTCGTTGATCTGGGTGCGGTAGGCACTGGGCGCCGCGTGCAGCAGGCGCTCGGTGTCGGCGGCCGATAACCTTGTGCTGACGGTGGCGGCCTGCCGGCCTTGGCGCCCGCCGTGTGGATTCATGCACGGCAAGGCGTCGCTGGCCTCAGCCAACTGCCGTTGCCACCAGCCCAGCTGTTGCTGCAAGTACGCCCCCATGGCGTACTCCTGCACGCGCTGAGACCAAGCCTGAAACGAACTGCTCTTGCTCGGCAACGCAATTCGACGGCCCTGCATCTGCGCCCGACAGGCCCGCTCCAGGTCCTCCAGCAGGATCCTCCACGAAATGCCATCCACCACAAGATGATGAATCACCAGCAGCAACCGCTGACTGCCATCGAACATATCGACCCAGAGCGCGCGCAGCAGTTGACCGCGCTCCAGCACCAGGCTCTCCTGAGCGGCCTGACACAAGGCAGTCAATTCTTCGCTGCTGGCGGCCTGGCGGGTCCATAGCAGCGCTGGATCCATAGGCGACGAGGCTGGGTCGGCATGATGCGCAAACCAGTGCCCGGCCTGATTGACGAAGCTCAAGCGCAACGCATCATGGTGCATCAGCAGGGCGTGCAGCGCCCTTTCCACCTGCTGCGGCTGCAGCCCTTGGCCAACGTGCAGCAGTACCGACTGATTCCAGTGGTGACGCGCGGGAATATCCGTGGCGAAAAACTCGCGCGCGATGGCGGTGAGCGGCAACTCCCCCGTAACGGCGCCCTGCTCGATAGCGCTGCTTTCGCTGAGCCGGGCCACCCGGGCGAGCCCCTGAACCGTCTGCTGCTGGAACAACTCCTTGGGGGTGAAGACGATGCCCGCCTGGCGCGCGCGACTGACGACCTGAATCGACGCGATCGAGTCGCCCCCCAGTTCGAAGAAATTGTCCGTCGTGCCGATGTGTTCGACCTTGAGTACCGCCGCCCAGATCGCGGTGATCCGCTGCTCCAGCACAGTGCCGGGGGCCACCGGGTGCTGGCGTGCCAGGCTGGCGTCAGGCACCGGCAAGGCTTTGCGGTCCAGCTTGCCGTTGGGCGTCAACGGCAGCGCGTCGATGAACAGCAGATGCGCCGGCACCATGTAGTCCGGCAATACGGTTCCCAGGTACTCGCGCAGCGCCCCGCGCAAGGCGATGGTGTCTGCGAAATCGTCCGCCGCCGCGGCCTCGACGACCAGGTACGCCGCCAACTGCTTGCCGTTGGCACCCTCCACGTCAATCACCACAGCGGCGCCGACGGCCGGGTGTTCCTGCAGGCGAGCCTGGATCTCCTCCAACTCGATACGGAAGCCGCGAATCTTGACCTGATGGTCGATGCGCCCGACGTACTCGATGACGCCGTCATCGGCGAAGCGCGCCAGGTCACCGCTACGGTACAAGCGCCCACCTGGCGCTCCATAGGGATCGGGAATGAAGCGTTCGGCGGTCAACCCGGGCCGATTCAAGTAGCCGCGCGCGAGACATGCCGGTCCGCCGATCAGCAATTCGTTGACGGCCCCGGCCGGGGCGATCGCCAGGTCAGCATCACAGAGGTAGACCGTGCGTCCCTGCAACGGCCTGCCGATGGGGACGATCGAGGGCGTCCGCTGACCGCTGTTGTGCGCAGGCTTGCTGCCGATGGCCGCGCAGTCATACACCGTCGTCACCACCGTGGCTTCCGTAGGGCCATAGGTGTTCAGCAATCGCGCCCCTTGCAGACCTGACCTGGCCCAGTCATCGAGCACGTCACTGGGCATGGCTTCGCCGCCCACATGGACCTGACGCAAAGTCGGGCAAGCGCTCGCCCCCCCAGTGTCGGTCGCCAGCATCCGCCAATAGGCGGTCGGCAGGTCAGCCACCGTAACGCCATACCGACCGATCGCAGACTTGAGCGTGGCGATATCCCACAAGCCATTGCCGCGCATGATGACTTGCGCACCGCAGCACAGCGCCGGGTACAGTTGCTCGACGAAGCCATCGAAACTGACCGTGGCGAACTGCAACACCCGGTCACTGGCAGACAGCTGCGAATAACGCGCCGCCACGCCGCAGAACATCGCCAGCTCCCGGTGCGCCATGGCCACGCCCTTGGGCTTGCCGGTGGAGCCAGAGGTGTAAATCACATAGGCGAGGTTGTCCGCGACGGTGAGATTGACCGGGTTGGCGGCACTGTAGGCATCGAGCCAATCAGCTTCCTGATCCAGGCAGAGCGTATGCAATCCGTCGAGCAAGCGCAGTTCAGTGAGCAGTGACGTCTGCGTCAGCACCCAAACCAGCCCGCTGTCCTCAGCCATATACGCCAAGCGTTCCTGGGGATATTGAGGATCGAGCGGCACGTAAGCGCCACCGGCCTTCAGAATCGCCAGCAGGCCGATCACCAGGTCCAGCGAGCGATCCATCGCGATGCCCACCAACACGTCTGGCCCCACACCCAGCTCGCGCAGCTTGTGCGCGAGCTGATTGGCACGCCGATTCAGCTGCTCGTAGGTCAGGAACTGCTCGTCAAATACCAGTGCGGTGGCGTGCGGCGTGCTGGCGGCCCGAGTTTCGATCTGCAGGTGCACGCAGGGAGGCTCTGCAGACGGCCCAGGCTCGAGGTTCCAGTGACAGACCATCTGGCGCCGTTGCTCATCGCTCAACAGTGTCAGCTCGGCGATACGCCGATGGGGTTGCGCGACGATGCTGGCGAGCAACTGGCGCCAATGCGCGGCCATGCGCTCGATGGTCTGGCGATTGAACAGTGCCGAGGCGTAGCTCAAGGTCGCGCCGACCTGCTCATTGCGCTCATGGGTATCGAGGCTCAGGTCGAAATGCACCGAGGCGCTGTTCCAGCCCAGGCTTTCGACGCTCAATTCGGGTAAACGGCGACTCTGCCCCGTGGCCTCGGTCTGGTGGTTGTACATGACCTGGAACAGCGGGTTATGGCTCAGACTGCGCTCTGGCTGCAGCGCCTCGACCAACTGCTCGAACGGCAAGTCCTGATGGCTCTGCGCATCGACGACCGTGCGCTTGATGTCCTGCAACAAGCCGCTGAAGGTCGTGTGCAGCTCGAACTGCGCCTTGAGCACCTGAGTATTGACGAAAAAGCCGATCAGGCCCTGGGTTTCAAGCCGCGTGCGATTGGCGATGGGTACGCCGACGCGGATATCCTGCTGGCCGCAATAGCGATGCAAGAGGGTCTGAAAGCTGGCCAGCAATACCATGAACAAGGTCGCGCCCTGTTGCTGTGCCAACTGCCTCAGAGAGCGCGCCAGCTCGATGTCGAGATTCATCTCCACGCGCCCACCGCGATGATCCTGCTCGACGCCTGCCGGGCGATCGTTCGGCAAGGCCAGCACGGGCTGCTCTTCGCCCAGCTGCGACTTCCAGTAGGCCAGCTGGCGCTCCTGCTCCCCGGCTTCCATCCATTGTCGTTGCCATTGCGCATAATCGGCGTACTGGATCGCCATAGGTGCCAGCACCACCGGCTGCCCGAGGCGATGCCCTTCGTACAGCTGGACCAGCTCGTCCACCATGATCGGTATCGACCAACCATCCGTGACGATGTGGTGCAGGGTCAGCACCAGTACATGCTCCTCCTCGGCCACGCACCATAACTTCACCCGCAGCAGCGGCCCCTGCTGCAAGTCGAAGGGCTGGCGGGTTTCGGCGTCGATCAACGCCTTTAGCAGGGCCTGCCCAGCCTCGCCCTCCGGCAGCACCAGCGGCTCTGCCCTCAGTAGCGGCGGCTGCGACGCGTGGATGACTTGCAAAGGCTGGTCCCCATGCATTTCGAAGGTGGTACGCAGGGTTTCATGGCGCGCGATGAGGCTGGCAAAACCGGCCCGCAACGCGTCGACATCCAGGGCGCCCTTGAGCTTGAGCGCCACGGGAATGTGATAGGCATTGCTCTCGGGGTCCAACTCCCAGAGAAACCACTGGCGCTGCTGGGCATACGACAGCACCAAAGGCTGTTGCGGGTCCCGCGCAAAGATCGGTGCCACCTCGTAGAGGTTCACGCCTTGACGCTTGAGCAGAACAGCCAGAGCCTTGCGCTCTCTGGGAGTCAACGAACTTACCGAGTCGAGCAACGCTTGCACTGGCTTATCTCCTATGAAATCAGGTCATCGATTTCTTCCATGGTTAAACGTTTGAGGGCCTCCAGCGATTTAGCCAAATCCGTTTGCAACGGATCGAGCTCACTGCGGCGCGTATCGACACGCGCCACGAAATCCGCCAGCGTCGGCTGTTCGAAGAGGTCACGCAGACTGACATCGACTCCCGTCACCTGTCGGCAGCGAGCGATCGCCTGGGTGGCGAGAAGCGAGTGACCGCCGGATTCGAAGAAGTCGTCATGACGACCGATAGGCTCGACGCTCAGCACCTCGGCCCAAATAGCCGCCACTTGCTGCTCCAGATCGCTCTGCGGCGCTGTGTAGGCCTTCTGCAGCTGGCTAGAATCCGGTGCCGGCAGGGCCTTGCGATCCAGCTTGCCATTCGGGCTGAGCGGCAGGCCGTCCAGGAAAATCATATGTACCGGCACCATGTAGTCAGGCAGCTGCGCCTTCAGATGCCCACGCAGAGCGTCGCGCAATCCGGCCAGTCGCGCGGGCTCGGCCCCTGGCGCGCCATCGCTGACCAGATAGGCGGCCAGTTGTGTGCCAGCGGCGCTCTGGACATCGACGACCACCGCCTCGCGCACGCTGGCGTGCTCCTGCAACCGCGCTTCGATTTCACCCAGCTCGATACGCAGCCCGCGGATCTTCACCTGGTGGTCGATACGCCCCTGATACTCGATCACCCCATCGGCACGGTAACGGGCCAGATCGCCGGTGCGGTACAAGCGGCCGCCGCCCTGCTCGGAGACATCATGGGGGTCCGGCACAAAGCGCTCCGCCGTCAACGCCGGGCGCTGGTGATAACCGCGCGCCAGGCCGATGCCGCCCAGATACAGTTCGCCGCTGGCGCGAGGCACCATTGGCTGCATGCCGTCATCGAGGATGTGGGTCTTGAGGTTATCGATAGGTCGTCCGATCGGCACGCCGTTCTGCACGCCCGGCAAGCAGGTCCAGTGGGTCACATCGATGGCCGCTTCGGTAGGGCCATAGAGGTTGTACAACCTTGCCTGCGGCAAACGTTCCTGGGCCTGCTGGGCAAGATCGGCCGCCAGCGCCTCACCGCTGCAGATCAAACGTTGCAGGCTGCCGCACTGCTCCACGGCGGCACTGCTCAGCCAGGCCTGCAACATGGAGGGCACGAAATGCAGGGTCGTCACGTCATGTTGCCTGATGGTTTCGACCAACCGCTGCGGGTCGCGATGATCGCCCGGCTGCGCCACCACCAGGCGAGCACCGGTGAGCAACGGCCAGAAAAACTCCCACACCGAGACGTCAAAACTGAACGGTGTCTTCTGCAAGACCACGTCGCTGGCATCGAGCGCGTAAGCGCGCTGCATCCACCACAGGCGATTGACCAAGGCCAGATGACTATTGCCCGCGCCTTTGGGGCGGCCGGTGGAGCCTGATGTATAGATCACATAGGCAAGGTTGTTCGGCTGGGTGAGAACGCACGGATTGTCAGCGCTGTAGCTCGCCAGATCTGCGCCCTCTGGTTGCAGGATCAAGCACTGCAAGGTACCAGGCACAGGCAGCGCCTTGAGCAGATGCGCTTGCGTGAGCAACAAGCGGATGCTGCTGTCTTCGATCATGTACGTCAGCCGCGCGGCTGGATACTCAGGGTCCAATGGGACGTAGGCGCCACCGGCCTTGAGGATGCCCAGCAACGCCACCACCATTTCCACGCTGCGTTCGGCGGCGACGCCCACCAGCACATCAGGCCCCACACCGCACTCACGCAGCTTGTGGGCCAGCTGGTTGGCGCGCTGGTTGAGCTGCCGATAAGTCAGTGCGTGACCTCCAAACACCACAGCCGTGGCCTGAGGGGTCGCAGCGACCTGCCGCTCAATCAACGACTGCAAGCTCCGCTCCTGCGGAAAAGACGCCTGAGTACGATTCCAGTCAGTGACGACGCGCTCGCGGTCAGCGGGCCCGAGCAGGGCCAAATCGCCAATGCGTTGCCGAGAATCGGCCACCACGCCCCTCAGAAGCTCGGTCCAGTGCGCGGCCATCGATTCGATGCTCTCGCGATCGAACAACGCCGTGGAGTAGCGCATGGAGGCGCCAATGCCCTGCGCATGCTCGAAGGTATTGAGGGTCAGGTCGAACTGCGCGACCTCGCGCTCCCAGGTCAGGCCTTCGAGCGTCAGCCCAGCGACTTCGCGTCGAGCGACCGAGGCTTGAACCTGATGATTGAACATCACCTGGAACAACGGCCTGTGACTGAGGCTACGCTGCGGTTGCAGGGCATCGACCAGTTGTTCGAACGGCAGATCCTGATGGGCCTGCGCGGCCAATGCGGTATGGCGAACCTGCTGCAGCAACTCATTGAAGGTCATCTGCCCATCGAACTCGGCCTTGAACACCTGGGTATTGACGAAAAAGCCTATCAGGCGCTCCGTCTCAAGCTGTCCGCGACCGGCGATGGGCACACCAACGCGTATGTCCTGCTGGCGGCTATAGCGATGCAGCAACGTCTGGAAACTGGCAAGCAATAGCATGAACAGCGTGACACCTTGCTCGCGGGCGACCTGCTTCAAGCCTTGGGCCAGAGGCTCATCAAGATCGATCTCCAGGCTCGCACCGGCATGATCCTGACGGCTGGGCCGTACACGATCGAGCGGCAACTCAAGGATCGGCTGTCGATCCCCCAGTTGATGGCGCCAATAGGCCAACTGTCGCTGCCGTTCGCCGGCGTCCATCCAGTGCCGCTGCCACACCGCGAAGTCGGCGTACTGCAGAGGCAATGCGGGCAGGCGTATCGCCTGGCCTGCGGCAAAATGCTGGTAAAACGCGAGCAGTTCGTCCACCAGGATCGGCATCGACCAACCGTCAGTGACGATATGGTGCAACGTCAGGATCAACAGATGCTCGTCCACCGCGAGCTGTACCAGCTTGACCCGCAGCAATGGGCCGCGCTCCAGATCGAACGGCTGCAACGTCTCGGTGCGAACCAACTGCTCGATGCCGGACTCCAGACTGCCGAGCGCGGCATCGATCGACGCTGCCGCCAGCACAAAGGGCGTCGGCGGATGAATCACCTGCACGGGATCGGCATTTGTGGGCAATACCGTCGTCCTGAGGATTTCATGCCTGGCGATCAGTGCCTCGAAACTCAAGCGCAGGGCTTCGTGGTCCAGAGCTCCCCGTAGCTTCAAGGCCATAGGAATGTTGTACGCCGCGCTCTGCGGATCGAGCTGCCACAAGAACCACTGGCGTTGCTGGGCATAGGAAAGCGGCAGAGGCTGTGATCGATCCGCCTGGGTGGGCGAGGATCCATGGTTGCCCACACCTGGTGCGATCGCCGCAACGAAATCGGCCAGTACCGGCGCCTCGAACAAGGTGCGCAAGCTCAGTTCACTGTGCTGGGCCTTGCGTATTCTCGAGACAACTTGCGCGGCGAGCAGAGAGTGCCCTCCGGACTCGAAGAAGTTGTCGTGGCGCCCGATGCGCTCGATCTTGAGGACGTCGGCCCAGATGGCCGCGACCTGTTGTTCCAGGTCAGAAATCGGCGCCTCGTAACGACTTTGCAGTTGACCCTGGTCAGGCGCAGGCAGAGCGTTGCGATCCAGCTTACCGTTGGCGGTCAGCGGCAAGGCATCGATACACATGAGGTGGGTCGGCACCATGTAGTCGGGCAAGGTCGCCTTGAGGGACTCGCGCACACGACCGCGTAAATCCGCAAGGGAAGCCGGGTTGCCGACAGCCTGTGGGTCGGCCACCAGATAGCCCACCAACTGCTTGCCGCTCGGCCCATCGATCGCCAGCACCACGGCCTGTACGACCTGAGGATGCTCCAGGAGTCTGGCTTCGATCTCGCCGGTTTCTATTCGAAAACCGCGGATCTTCACCTGATGGTCGATACGCCCGGCGTACTGGAATCCGCTACCCGCAGCGTAACGGGCCAGATCACCGGAGCGATACAGTCGTGCGCCACCTTGCTCGCTATGATCGAAAGGATCCGGCACGAAGCGCTCCGCCGTCAGCCCCGGTCGCCGGTGATAGCCGCGGGCAAGCCCCGCTCCACCGATATGCAGTTCACCTACGGTGCCGGGCGCACTGGGGCTGAGATCGTTGTCGAGCAAGGCCCACGAAAGATCGGCGATGACCCGGCCGATCGGGCTGCCCGAGGCGCATTGCAGATCCTGCAGACTCAGCGGCCGCCACGTCACATGCACAGTGGTTTCCGTGATCCCGTACATATTGACCAACTGGGGTCGGGCATCACCGAAATGAGCGAACCAGGGTTTGAGCCTACTGACATCCAATGCCTCACCGCCGAACACCACGTAACGCAGCGCCAGCTCGGAGGGTGCATCGCTTGGCGCACAGAGCACCGGAATGAGTTGAGCGAACGCAGTAGGCGTCTGGTTCAGCACCGTAACCCGCTCACGGTGCAGTAGTGAAAACATCGCGTCGGCCGATTGTGCGACGTCTTTGGCAACGATGACCGCCCTGCCCCCATGCACCAGTGCGCCGAATAATTCCCAGACGGAAAAATCGAATGCGCAGGAGTGAAACACCGTCCATACGTCGTTTTCGTTGAAATCGAAACAGGCGCGAGTCGCTTGAAAAAGACGCGTCACATTGTGATGGGGGATCAGGGTCCCCTTGGGTTTTCCCGTCGACCCGGAGGTATAGATCACATAGGCGAGGTTATCGGGCCGGGTCAGGACTGACGGGTTGCCGCTGCTGTAATCGGCTAGCCAGGTATCGTCCGCGATCATGGGCAGGCAGGTGATGTGCTCGGCGAAAGGCAGCTGCGCCTGCAAATGGGCATGGGTCAACAACAGCCGTATCCCGCTGTCCGTTGCCATGTAGGCGAGACGTTCCGGGGGTGAATGCGGGTCGAGCGGGACATACCCGCCACCGGCTTTCAAGATCGCCAGAATGGCGACTACCATGTCGAGGCTGCGCTCCACGGCAAGCCCCACCGGCGTCTCGGCGCCAACGCCCAGTTCGCGCAGCTTATGCGCCAGACGATTGGCTCGGGTGTTCAGTTCGCCGTAAGTCAGGCGCTGCCCGGCAAATGACACGGCGACCGCCTGTGGCGCCCTGTCGACCTGGGCTTCAATCAATTGATGCAAGCACTGGTCATGGGCAAACACGGCAGGATCGGGGTTCCATTCTTTCAAAAGCCCGCGCCGGTTGTCTTCGCTCAACAGTCGCAACGAAGCAATACGCTGGCCGGGTTCGTCGACAAGGCATTGCAGCAGGTTCAGCCAATACTGGCCGAGCCTGGTGATGTCTTCAGGCGTGAACAGGGCGCAGCGGTACTCGAAGACGGCATTCATCCGGGTGGTCAGATAGTCCACATCCACCGACAGATCGAACTTCGCCTGACGCTGACGGGTAGACAAGAACTCGACCTCGATATCTCCCAAGCGCATCGTCCCATCCGCCTCATCGCCAGTGCGCCAGTTGAACAGCGTCTGAAACCAGGAGTTCGCAGCCGGGCCCTGCCCAGCCAGCAACTCCATAGGCCATTCGGCATGCTCCAGTGCCGCGAGCGAATGGCGTCGCAGCGCCTGCAGGAACTCGATGCCTGAGCGCATAGGATCGATATGCACAGGATAGATCTGGGTATTGACGAAATAGCCCACCAGCCCCTGGATGTCGGCGCGGTTTCTACCGGCGTTGGGTACACCTACCGCGAAGTGGTCCTGACCGCTATAGCGCGCCAGCAACAATTGCCATGCGCCGAACACGAACACAAACGGGGTGAGGCCCAGCGCCTCGCATCGCGCCTGGATGCTCGCCACCAGAGACGCGGGCAATTGCAGATGAAGCACCCCTGCGGCCCTGTCGTCTCCCGCCTCCGGGCGCCTGTGCGTTGGCAACTCCAGCGCGGGGATGTCACCTGCCAGGCAAGCACGCCAATAGTCGCCCGCGCGCTGGCACTGCTTCGTTTGTGGATAGACGTTGCGCTGCCAGTCGGCGTAATCGGCATATTGCACCGGCAACGGCAGCAAGGGCGTAGCGTCGCCGCCAGTGGTGCGCTCGTACGCCGCAAGCAGGTCATTCAGCAGGATCGGATTTGACCAGGCATCCGAAACGATGTGATGCATATTCAGCAACAGCACATGCTCATCCGCCTTCAAGCGCAGCAGCACACAGCGCAGCAATGGCGCTTGTTGCAGATCGAATGCATGATCGGCTTCACGCTGGATGAACTCATTGAGTTGCCGCTCGCGCGCCTGCTCGGTGATTTCGGCGAGGTTGTGGTACTGCAGCAAAGGCCCCTTCAACGACACCACTTGCTGGATGAGAACTCCCTCTACCTCGACAAAGCGAGTGCGCAGGATCGAGTGTCGCTCGACGACCATCAGCAAGGCGGCTTCCAGCGCCGCGATGCTAAGTGCACCCTTGAACCGCAAGGCGCGGGGCAGATTATAGGCCGACCCATTGGGGTTGACCTGCTGCCATAGCCACAGACGCTGTTGAGAGAAGGACGCAGGGGCTTGTTGCCTTTGAACGCTGTGCTGAAGGGGGGCTGGGTCAAGCTCTTCGGCCAGCATCAGGGCCAGCAGGTCATCATCGGTGAGGGGGCAGGAAGACATGGTTATCAGCCTCGTTTCTTGAGCACAGGAAAGACATCGTCCTGTGGAAACGAATAGCCAGCCGATAAGTTTAGCGAGGGTACCAGCGTGCAACGCTGGCTGCGCAACGGCGACGTGCCCAGCACGACAGGCTGGCAGCCCATCCATACGGCTGCCAGCCTGAAGACACCAAGCGTTAGAACTCGCCGCGAACGGTCAGCGCAAAGTTGCGAGGCTCGCCGTAGTAGTTGCCATTGGCCGCACTGGATACCGTTTGATAGTAGGTTCTATCCAACAGGTTGTTGCCGTTGAGGGCCACGGTCCAGTTCTTGTCGACGCGATACTTCACCAACGCATCCCAAACGGCATAACCGCTCTGGCTGTAATCGAAGGGGATATTGCGCTCGACGACAGCGCCGGTACCGTCCACCCGGACGCTGGTGCCACTGACGTACGTAGCGCTTTGCAAGCTTACCCCGCCGCCGATCGTCCAATCGGACAGTTGCTGAGGCAACTGGTACGTGGTCCAGAGTTTGACTTCGTGCTTAGGCGTGATAGTGCTCAAGGCAGCGCCGTCAGTCTTGTTCTTGTTGTTGTTATAGACGTAGCTGGCCATCACCATCCAGTCTTTGCGCAACTCGCCGGAGGCGGTCAACTCCAGGCCCTTGCTGATGACCTGCTCCTGATTCACGTAACAGCAGCTGCCGCCGAACAGGACGTCGTCCTGGGGGTAGTTGGCATCCAGTACCGCGCCGTTCTCACGCTTGGTATAGAACACTGCGGCGCTGGTGTTGAGGGCACCGTCGAACAGCTCACCCTTGATCCCGACTTCCATGGTCTTGCCCAACATCGGATCGACCACCGAGCCGCTGCCGATAGGCCCCTTCAGGTAGCTTTGCTGCGGCTTGTAGATTTTCGAGTAACTGCCGTACAACGACCATTGATCGTTGAGGTCATAGACCACTCCCCCATAAGGGGTGAAACGCGTCGGCTCGCGCATGTCGACGTTGCTTTGCACCACGCCTGCATTGGTATAGATCTGCTCGAAGTGATAGCGGGCCAGGCGACCGCCGAGGATCAGCTTGAACGGGTCGGCCAATTGCAAGGTTACCCGCGAATACAACCCGTACTGCTCCTGGGTGTTGGGGCTGTAGACACGCGGCGTGGCCTTGGAGACAGGGTTCGGGTCCCAGTAGACAGGGTCGAATACATTGACCGGCTGACGAATATTGGAGAGCACCCCCGACCCGCGCCATTCGCTGGTCACCCGCTGATAGTCCGCACCGAACACAAAGTCGTGCTGGTGACCGAAGGCCTCGAAGCTGCCGGACAGGTTGGTGTCCAGCAAGTTCTGATCGCTCCACGATTTGTTGTAACTGCCATTGCGTGTCGGGCCGGTCATGGTCACCGGGTTGAGCGCATTGAGGGTTACCGCCGCCAACGACTCGCTGTCGTCGTGGGTGTTGGTGTAGGCGACGTTGAGCTTCCAGCCATTGGCGAAATAATGGTCGAGTTTGCCGTAGATTTCCTGGGAGGTGTTGTCGATATAGGACCAATTTTGCCCCAGGCTGGTATGACGCGGCAGACCGATATCGGCGCCGGTGGTATAGCGCGGCAGGCCCAGCGACACATTGGAGTGCTTGCGTTCGTAAAGGCCGCCGATGGTCAACGTGGTATCCGGTGACAGATCGCCCTCCAGCACACCGAAGATCGACGGTTTTTGCGTCGCCTGATTGTCGGTGAAGTACTGACGGTCGGTATAGGACACCGCGACGCGTCCACGCAGATTCTTGCTTTCGGTCAGTGGCCCGGTGACGTCTATCTGCGAGTGGTAGTTGTCCCAGGTCCCTGCCGACGCCTCGACGCTCATCTTGAAATCAGGCAAGGCCCGCTTGCGCACCAGATTGATGGTACCGCCGGGGTCGCCGACACCGCCGAACAGCGCGTTGGCGCCTCTGAGCACCTCGACATGGTCGAACTCGAGCATGTTGTACTGGCGCTCGGAATAGAACGCCGAGGCTACCGAGGACAGGGCCATCGGCGACGCACCATCGATCTGGATACTGTCGATGTTGAAGCCGCGGGAATAGTAGTCGTAGGAGTCGCTGGTCGAATTCTGTACGGTGATGCCCGGTGCCCGCCGTAACGCTTCTGGCAAGGTCGTTATGTTCTTGTCTTCAATGAACTGGTGCGTCAACACCGACACCGACTGCGGCGTATAGCGCAGGCTGGTGGGCGTCTTGGAGCCGACACTGACCGCCCCGGTGGTATACGACCCGGTGCCCTCGGTCATCTCCCCCATGCCCTGGCCTTCGATGGTAGTCGTTTCCAGCGAAATCGCACCCGCGGCATCCGCCTCTTTGTCGAGAATCACCGTGCCGTTCTCGATGCGAAACCGGTAACCCGTGCCTTGCAGCAACGTGCGCAACGCCGCGTCCGACTCCAGACTCCCTGCCACCTTGGTCGAACGCGAGCCGCGAATCAGATCGGCCGAATAGATCACCTGCAATCCGGTTTGCTCGCCGAAGGCTTTCAACGCCTGGTCAAGCGATTGCCCCGGAATGTCTATATCGACCGGTTTTGCGAAGGCGACGTTCGCCAATGCCAATGTCATCACGGCAGTCGATACTGCCGCTGCCAAACGACGCGTCCCGTTCGCAGCGCGAACGGACGTGCCAACTCCTAGCGAATCCCCGAGTTTCATTTTTTTATCCCGTATGTGGCAGATGCCCTGATTAATGCTCGCGGTAAGACGCAGACCGGCGAGCGAACCGGAACGCAAATCACTATCAAACGTGACAGCTGGTTTTTAGCGCCGGATAGCGAGCTATCCGGTTACGGCCCCTCACTCGCCCTGGTTACGCCGTTGCCTGGCCTGTTCTTCCAGGGCCGCACGCTGCGCAGGTGAGAGCCCTTCGAGTTGCAGGGTGACGCGCGCCGTCGCTTCGAGCTGTTGCTCATCGACATCGGGCAGGTCACGCAACGCCTGGGCGAGAGTGGCCACGCTGGGAGAGTCGAAAATCACTGCCGGGCTGACGTCGCGCCGCAGCAGCTTGCGCAAGCCCGCCGCCAGTTTTATCACCAGCAGCGAATGACCGCCGGCGGCGAAGAAGTCCTGGTGAATACTCAGGGTTTCGCGGCCCAGCAACATCGCCATACGCTTCATCAACAGCGTTTCCAGGGCATTGCGGGGCGCCGCCTGATGCTCCTCTCGTTCCAGCAGTGCACACTGCGTAAGTGCCCCCCGATCGACCTTGCCATTGGCCAGGCGCGGCAAACCCTCGAGGACTTCAATGCGGCGCGGCAGGGCTGCGGCAGGCAGACGCCGACTCAAGGCCTCGCGCAACGCCTCGGGCGCCCCAGGCCACGCCGCAGCCAATACGACAAAGGCCACAGGTTGCGCTGCCTCGCGTGTGCCGGCGTTGACGACCCCCGCTTCCTTGACGCCTTGCTGACTCAGCAGCTCGGCTTCTATCTCGCCCAGTTCGATGCGATAGCCATTGACCTTGACCTGTTGGTCCTTGCGTCCTTGCAGCACCACGCTGCCGTCCAGGCGATAACTCGCCAGGTCACCCGTGCGATACAGCCGCTCCCCTGAGTGAAACGGGCTGGCGATGAAGGCCTGCGCTTGCAGCGTCGAATCCAGATAGCCACGGCTGAGCTGGCGCCCGCCGATAAACAGTTCGCCCTGCACCCCGGCAGGCACCAGACGCCTGTACGAATCCAGCACATACACCTGATTGCCGGGCAGCACACGGCCCAGCGCGATAGGTGCCAGGCCAACATGTGCCAAGCTCAAAGCCTGCACCATGACCCCGACGGTGGCCTCGGTCGGTCCGTAATGATTGAACAACCGGCAATCCGGGCGAATCGTCAGAATACGCTCGATCAGGCTCGGCGCTGGCGGCTCGCCCCCCAGGATCACCGTCCCTGGCAAGGTGGGATGTTCAACATCCAGCAGCGCGGCAAGATGCGACGGGACGATTTTCAGACAATCGATCGGGGCGCCGGCCAGGTAGGCGGCAAATCGCTGCGGCGCGCGTACCGTTTCATCATCGGCTATATGCAGACAGGCACCGTTGTACAGGGAACCGAACAAGGTGGTGTGGCCCAGATCCGCCGCGACGCTAGAGGTGCAGGCGAAATGCGCACACTGCTGCAGGTCCAGGGTTTCGCTGACGCCGGCCAGGTAACCCGCCAATTGACGATGCTCGACGACCACCCCCTTCGGAGCGCCGGTGGAGCCCGACGTGAACAGCACATAGGCGGCTTGGTCTGCGTCCAAAGCTGGCAGGGGTTGAAGCGGTTCGTTCAAGGCGTCGATTGGGGTAGCCGGGTCGATGATGAGCAATTCCTCGGCCTGGAACAGCGCTCCCACCTCGGTCCGGCCGACCACGACTGCCACGCCCGCCTGCTGCGCCACCGTCAATTGCCGGGCTACGGGCCACTGCGGATCGAGCGGCACATAGGCGGCGCCCACGCGCCAGATGGCCAAGGCGGCCACTAGCCAGTCGGCGCTGCGGGGCAACGCGATCGCCACGTAGTCACCGGTGGCCACGCCCTGCTCTGTCAGGCGACCCGCCAGCCGGCTCACTTGCTGAGCCAACTGGGCATAGGTCAACCGCTGCGCGCCGCAGACCACCGCGCAATGATCGGGTATTTCCTGGAACCAACGCTCGATGCGCTGCACCAGTGAAGGCACCGGCGAGTCTTCGTGCGGCGGATTGAGGGCCAGGGCCAGCGCTTGCTCGGCAGCGCTGGCCAGATGCATGTGTTCGAGCGCGGTGGTGGCGTCGCCGATGATGTCATCGAGCAGTGCACGGTACTGCTCGAGAAGGCGCTCCATGCCCTGCTGCGGGTAGCAGTCGGGCAGAAAATCGAGCCAGACCTGGCCGGCAGCCGAAGCGCCACCCTGGACCTGCAGTAACAACTCGAATCGGTGCTGAGTCGATGGCAGGTCCGTCAGTTTCCAGCTGGCCGACCCCATGCGCACCGCTTCAGGCTCGCGCACGATGGCAAACCCATAGGGCGAAGTCTCGGCAGACAGCCGCGCGCTCCAGTACTCCTGCCAGTCGGCATGGTGCTCCAGCGTAGCCTTGAGGCTGGCGGCCCAAGTACTGAAGGATTGCTCGGGGTTCAGCTCGATAGCCAGGGGCAAGGACTTTTCCAGCACCCCGGCGCACTGTTCGAAGTACTCATAATCGCCTCGACCATCGTGACGCCATGCGCCCAGAAACTTCGTCTGCCCCATGACACGGCTCAGCAGCGCCCACCAGGCCGCTTGCATCAGCATCTCAGGCGCGATGCCACATGCCCTGCCCTGACGCTGAAGACCAACCTGCACATCACTGGTCAGCGCCATTCGCAGGCGTCTGACCGTACCGCCCCGCGCATTGCCCAGGCGCCAGGGCAAGCCTGTGGGCCGAAGTGCTCCGCGCAGATGCTCACGCCAGTAACCCTCGCCGGCCGCTGCATCCTCATCGATAACCGTCTCGGCACGCCATTCCAGGTACTGTTCGAAGCTGGCGTTGTCCTCCGGGGCATCTGCATCGGCCGCCTCGTAGAGCTCGATCAGACCTTGCATCAGCAGTGGCAGGCTCGCGTCATCGACCAGGCAACAGGCCACACCTATCACCAAGCGCCACTGGCGCTCCCCCAGGTGCAGCAGCAACGCCTCGGCCCAAGACCCGCTGGCCGCGCAAAACTCGCGCTGGCGCCACGCATCAAGGCGCTGTGAGTGCGGCTCGTGGGCCTCAACGACCACCAACGCTGGAGGTGTCTGCACGCCGGGGCAATACCGCACGCCATGGAACCCCACGACTGGCTTGATCCGCGCACCCAGTGCCGGATGCCGCGAGGGCAGCGCCTGCCAGGCCTGTCGCAGGCGCGCTAGATTCAACTCGCCGTCAATCTCCACCCTGCCCTGCCGGGCGGCCTGCTCCCAGGTCGTCGCCTGCTCGAACACCTCCCATTGCGCTTGTTGTTCCGGGCAAAGGGCAAAGCTGAGCTGTACGTCATCCATGATTGCATCAGTCATGCTTCGATCTCCTGGCACGCGTCGACAGGATCGGCGGACAACGGGGCCAGGCTCGAGCGTTTGAACATGTCCCCCATGGCCACGACGATTTTGCGTGGCCCCTCGAATGGGTCGCGGGCGTGAGCCACCAGCATGTTATCGAGCAAGATCACATCGCCCTGGCGCCAGTCGAAGCGCACGGCGCACGCCTCGTACAGCTCACCGATCAGTTGCATGACCTCATCCTCTATCGGTGAACCGTCGCCGTAGTAGACGTTACGGGGCATGCCCTCGAGTCCGAACATGGCCAACAGGTCTTCACGGACGTCGGCATCCAGGCAATGGATATGGTGCAACTGCACCTGATTGAAGAACGACCGGGCACCGGTCTGCGGGTGGGTGATGATCGCCGGGCTGGGTGTGCGAATCTGCAGGGCGTCGTCCGCCAGCCAACGCCACTGAATACCGGAAGCACGGCAGCGTGCCTCGACCTCGCTGCGCTGATCGGTCTTGAAGAAATGCTGCCAGGTGACATCCAGCTTGCCGGTGAAGGTGCGCACATAGAGCAGCCCCTCGCGCTCGAACTTCTCTCGCAACGCCAGGGGCAGGCGCTCGTACATCTGCCGGCAGTCCACCACTGGCGTGGCCCCACCCACTGGTGAAGGCAGCTCGCAGAAAAACAACTGCTTGCGCGGCCAGCTGTCCTGATGGGCGCTTTCGTTGTGAAAAAGAATCATCTTTTGCTCAGGATACGGGGTGGATCGATACGTATTCTGGCCGCCCTCCTTTTTCGGCAAGTCGCCGTAGTTGCCATAAAGACCCGGCTGAATCGCCTCGGCGAAGGCCTCGAACGCCTGGCTGTCGGCAATGGCGAAGCCACGGAACAGAATGCCGCCATGCCGGGCGAGCTTGTCCTCGAGATAGCCGCGATTGCCTTCGATCCACTGAATGATGTCCAGCGCGGGATCGAGGGGTTCGAGCAACAGAGGGAAATCCTGAGTCGGGACCAGCCGTGATTCGCGAGTCGCCGCCAACGGCGCCTTGAGCGCCTGCGGTTTTTTCTTCAGAAAAGTGTCGAGCTTGTTGGCTTTGCGCACCGCAGCGCCAACGGGCGCCGCCGATACAGGCTGGGTTTCCACAGGCATGTTCATGTCCTCCAGGGTGAGGTTCGGGTCATTGACGATCTGTTCGAGGATCGCGACCCAGCCATCCACGAACCTTTGCATAGCCGTGCGGGTGAACAATGCCGAGGCGTAGCGCCATTGGCCGTGCAGTGCCAGGTCAGGGGTCTGCTCTATGAACAGCGCCATGTCGAACTTCGCATAGTCGGCCTGGCTGGCCAGGGGCTCGACCCGCAACCCGTCGATCCCGGCAACACCCCCCGGTACGTTATTCATCACGAAAAGCACCTGTACCAGCGGTCCGACGCCCTGGTGACGCGGTACCTGGGCCGCCTCCACGATCATGTCGAAGGGCAGGTCTTGATGCTCGAAGGCCTCGAGCAAGGCGTCTCGGACCTGCGTCAGCAGTTGCGCGAAGCGAACGCCATCACGCGCCCGCGAACGCACCGGCAAGACGTTGACGAAGAAGCCGATCAGGCCTTCAAGTTCGGGTTGCTGGCGGCCGGCATAGTCGATGCCCACGACCACATCCTGGCTCCCCGTCAGCCGATGCAGGAAGCCATGGAACGCGGCGAGCAGGAGGTTGTAGAGGGTCACCCCGGCATCGCTCGCCACCCGAGAGAGCGACGCGGCGAGCGCTGCCGACAGATCGAACGACAGGCAATCACCCGCGTGACTGCGCTGCGGCGCCCGTGGCTGAGGCAGCGGTAAAGGCAAGTAACCGCTGTAGCCTTGCAACGCGTCACGCCAATAGCGTGTCTGGCGTTCCAGTACGCCAGTGCGCTCCAGTTCGTGCTGCCAGAGCGCGAAGTCCGAATACTGCAAGGGCAAGGCCGGCAGCGGCCGATCGTCGCCCGCGCGCAGACGCCCATAGAGTTCGACCAGCTCCCGGGCCAGCACCGCCATGGACCAGCCATCGGAAATGATGTGGTGCATGCAACACAGCAGCACGTGGGTCTTGGGTGCCAGGCGCAATACACGCATGCGCAGCAACGGCGCCTGCTCGAGGTCGACCGGCTGACGCTCGTTGTCCAGGACCCAGGCGTCGACCCGCGCTTGCTGAGTGCCGGCATCGAGCGCCGACAGGTCCTCGAGCGGCAGGTCTATGGTCAAGGTCGCACTGATCAAGGCCAGCGGATTGCCCTCCTCGTCCTGGCCGTACTGGGTGCGCAGCACTTCATGGCGGGCCACCAGCGCCTGCAGGCTGGCGCTCAGCAGCGGCACCGAAAGTTCGCCGTGCAAGCGCAGCGCCATGGGCATGCTGTAAGCCGCGGTGCCCGGCGTCAGTTGCTCGATCACCCACAACCGGCGCTGAGCCAGGGACAACGGCGCCGTGGTCTTGGCACCTCGCGGGTTCAAGGCCTGGGATGGCTGCTCCGGTACGCCGCCGCGTTCGACCAACAAGGCGCAAAAACCATCGAGGCGCGGCTGATCGAACAGGTCGCGCAGGCGTACCTGCGGTGCCAGGGGCCTCAGCCGCCCGACCACCTGGGTGGCCAGCAGCGAGTGCCCACCTGACTCGAAGAAGTTGTCGGCGAGACCGACACGTTCGAGCTTCAACAGCTGCGCCCAGATAGCGGCGACCTGTTGCTCGAACGCCGTGCGCGGCGCGACATAAGCCTGCTCCGGCAGCCCGGCCTCAGCCGGCGGCAAGGCCTTGCGATCGAGCTTGCCGTTGGCGGTCAGAGGCAGCGCCCCAAGCAACAGCAGATGTGCCGGCACCATGTAGTCCGGGAGGTTGCGCTTGAGCGTCGCGCGCAGTGTTTCACGCACCGCCGCCTGGCGCTCGGCGCTGTGCAGGACCTTGGCGTCGACCGGCACGATATAGGCCACCAATTGCGTGCCCGCTGGCCCTTCCTGAGCGAGCACGACGGCAGTACCGACCGCGGCGTGTGCTTGCAGGCACGCTTCGATTTCGCCCAGTTCGATACGAAACCCGCGAACCTTGACCTGCTGATCGATACGGCCGCTGTACTCGATCGCCCGGTCGTTGCGATAGCGCGCCAGATCACCCGTGCGGTAGAGTCGCCCACCCCCTGCTTCACTGCTATCGAAGGGGTCAGGAATGAATCGTTCGGCCGTCAGCCCAGGCCTGTGGTGATAGCCACGCGCCAGACCGGCCCGGCCCACGTGCAACTCGCCGTGACAGCCAGGGCCGACCGGGTCGAGGTCCGGACTGAGCAGGTACCAGGACAAATCGGCAATGACCTCTCCCAGCGGGCTGACGATGTTGCCCTGCAGGTCTGCGAGGGTGATTGGGCGGTAGCTGACATGCACCGTGGTCTCGGTGATGCCGTACATGTTGATCAGCCGTGGCTGGTGATCGCCGAACCGTTCGAACCACGGTGCCAGGCTTTTTACATCCAGCGCCTCGCCGCCGAAGATCACGTAGCGCAAGGCCAAGGCCTGGGGCGCGGCAGTCGCGACCGGTATCAACTGCCTGAAGGCTGAAGGGGTCTGATTGAGCACCGTGACCTTGGCGCTCGCCAACAAGGCATGAAAGTCCTCCGGCGCGCGCGCCACGTCCTTGGGCACGATGAGCGCCTTGGCACCGCTTACCAAGGCACCGAACAGTTCCCATACGGAAAAGTCGAACGCGTAGGAATGGAATACCGACCACACATCGCTGGCATCGAAGCTGAACCAGGCCTGGGTGGATTGAAACAGGCGCATGACGTTGTGGTGCGACAGCAGCGTGCCTTTGGGTTTGCCGGTCGAGCCTGAGGTGTAGATGACATACGCCAGGTTTTGCGCTGCCACACCCGTGTGCAGATCAGTTTCGCTATGAGCGCTGAACCAGTCTTGCGCGGCGCCCAGTTCCAATACCTGCAAGCTATGCAGCGCAGGCAAGCGACTTCGCACCGACGCCTGGGTGAGCAACAAGCGGATGCCACTGTCTTCGAGCTGATAAGCCAGACGGTCTTGCGGATAATCAGGATCCAGCGGCACATAGGCGCCGCCTGCCTTGAGGATCGCCAGCAGGCATACGACCATTTCCAGGCCGCGCTCGAGGGCTACCCCGACACGCACGTCGGGCGCCACGCCAAGCTCACGCAGCCGATGCGCCAACCGGTTGGCGTGACGATTGAGCTGTGCATAACTCAGCTGCTCGGCGCCGAACAGCAGCGCAGTCGCGTGCGGGGCATTACGCACTTGCCGCTCGATGGCCGCATGCAGGCAGGTGTCGGCGAGATAGGTGCACGGCCGCGCGTTCCAGTCCCGCAGAATCCGCTGACGCTCATCCGCGCCCAGCATCGGTAGATCACCGATTCTCTGCTGCGGTTGCGCGACGATGCTCTGCAGCAGCGTGAGCCAGTGCCCACTCAGGCGCACGATGGTATCGGCATCGAACAGGTCCGTGGCATAGGTCCAGGAGGCCAGCAACCGGGCATCGTCTTCGCAGGTATCCAAGGTCAAATCGAACTGTGAGGTACGCTGTTCTCGCGGCCAGTCTTCCAGCGTCAGCCCCGGCACGCTGCGCATGGCGCCCGGGCCTTGCGCCTGATGGTTGAACATCACTTGAAACAACGGGCTGTGGCTCTGACTGCGCTCGGGCTGCAAGTACTCGACCAACTGCTCGAACGGCAGATCCTGATGGGCCTGGGCTTGCAAGGCATGCTGCTTCACCTGGGCCAGCAGGCTGGCGAAGGTGGTGCTCGGGTCGAACTCGGCTTTCATCACCTGGGTATTGACGAAGAACCCGATGAGCCGCTCGGTTTCCAGCCGCGTGCGGTTGGCGACTGCGACACCGACCCGAATGTCCTCCTGACCACTGTAGCGGTGCAGTACGCTCTGCAGGCTCGCCAGCAGGACCATGAACAAGGTCGCCTGGTGCCGCTGCGCCAGGCGTTTCAAACTTGCCAGCAACACCTGATCCACCACTACGCCATGACGCGCCCCGGCGTCACGCCGAACCGCCGGACGCGGCCGATCGGTAGGCAGTTGCAGTACCGGCTGTTCGCCGCCCAGCTGCGCCAGCCAGTAATCGGTCTGACGCTGGCGCTCGCCACCGTCCATCCAGCGCCGTTGCCAGCGCGCATGATCGGCATACTGGAACGGCAACGGCGGCATCTCGATCTCGTGCCCGCGGCTGAAAGCCGCATAAAACGCCAGCAGTTCGTCGACCATGACCGGCATCGACCAGGCATCGGTCACGATGTGGTGCTGCGTCAGGACCAGCACGTGCTCGTCCTCGCTTCGTTGCAGCAGCGTAATACGCAACAGCGGACCTTTCTCCAGGTCGAACGGACGCCGGATATCGGTCTCGATACGCGCCTGCAGGGCCTGCTCGTCGAAAGCCTTCACGTCCTCCAACGTCAGCCAGCACGGCAACTGCCCATGGATCACTTGCAGCGCTTGCCCCTCTTCCTCGCGAAACGTCGTGCGCAACGGCTCATGCCGCGCGATCAAGGCATCGAAACTGCGCTGCAACGCGCTCACGTTCAACCTGCCCTGCAGCCGCAGTACGGCGGGAATATGGTAAGCCGCACTGGTCGGCTCCAGCTGCCAGAGGAACCACTGCCGCTGCTGAGCATAGGAAAGCGGCACAGGCGCCTGGCGACTCACCCGTTCGAATGCCGGTCCCGTCACCCCGCCCGACTGCTCGGCGAGCTGCACAAATGCCGCCAATGTCGGCGCTTCAAACAGACTGCGCAGCGGCAGTTCAATCGCAAGGCGCTGACGCACCCGAGAGATCAATTGCGTCGCCAGCAGCGAATGCCCGCCAAGCTCGAAGAAGTGATCGTTCAAGCCGACCTGGTCGATTTTCAACACCTCGGCCCAGATAGCGCCGACTTGCTGCTCCAGCGCGCTGCGCGGGGCTACGTACTGGTGCTGTAGCGGCGTGGCATCGGGTTTGGGCAATGCCTTGCGATCGACCTTGCCGTTGGGCGTCAACGGCATCGCGGCCAGGAACATCCAATGCGCCGGGATCATGTAGTCAGGCAGGTGGGATGTGAGGTGCTCGCGCAGTTCGGTGCGCAACGCGTCTTGCCGCTCAAGATCGGCGGTCACCAGATAGGCGACCAGTTGCTTGCCGCTTGCACCTTCGATATCCACAACCAAGGTCTCGCGAACGCCAGCATGCTCCTGCAACTTGGCCTCGATCTCGCCCAGCTCGATACGAAAACCGCGGATCTTCACCTGATGGTCGATACGGCCCACGTACTCGATCACCCCGGCGGCGCAATGTCGGGTCAGGTCGCCGGAGCGATACAAGCGGCCCCCGCCCTGCTCGCTGCGGTCGAATGGATCGGGGATAAAGCGCTCGGCGGTCAACGCCGGACGGTTGAAGTAACCCCGAGCCAGCAGGTCACCGCCGATGGTCAACTCGCCGATGGCGCCCTGGACCGTCAGATTGCCCTGGTTATCGAGCAGATAAATCGTGCGGCCCGGCAGCACCGTGCCGATCGGCATCAAGGTCGGCAGCGCCTCGGCGCCCGACAGATAGGCCGCACAGTCGTGGGTGCTGACCGTCACCGTGGCTTCGGTCGGGCCGTAGGTGTTGAGCAAACGCACATGGCCCAGCCCCGCTTGCTTCCAGGCCGCCACGCCTTCCGGTGCCATGGCCTCGCCGCCCGCATGCACCTGGCGCAAGCGCCCGTAGCTGCGCGGGCCGTGGTTGGCGAAGTCCTTGGCCAACATGAACCAGTAGGCGGTGGTCAGGTCGACCACGCTGATGTCCTGGGTCAACAGCTCGCGATAGAAGGTCTCGCTGTCCCATAGTTCCTTGCCGCGGATCACCACCCGCGCGCCGCAAATCAGCGCCGGGTACAGTTGCTCGACGAAGCCGTCGAAGTTGAAGGTGGCGAACTGCAGGATGCAGTCCTCGCTGCCCAGCCCGAAGAAGCCCAGCGACACCTGCGCGTGCTTGCTCAGCGCGTCATGGGAGATCGCCACGCCCTTGGGGCGTCCGGTGGAGCCGGAGGTGTACATCACGTAAGCGAGGTTGTCGGGGTGGGTGAGGTTGCGCGGATTGGCGGTGCTGTAGCCGTCCAGCCAGTCGCCGTCCCGTTCCAGCAACAGGCAGCGCACGGCCGCCGGGATCGCCAGTTGGGTGAGCAGATGGGATTGCGTCAGCAGCAACGGGATGCCGCTGTCTTCGATCATGTAGCTCAGGCGGTCCTGCGGGTATTCAGGATCGAGCGGTACATAGGCGCCACCGGCCTTGAGGATCGCCAGCAGGCCGACGATCAGCTCCAGACCGCGCTCCACGGCCACACCGACTCGGGTATCGGCACCGACGCCCAGCTCACGAAGCTTGTGGGCGAGCTGGTTGGCTTTGTCGTTTAGCGCCTGGTAGGTCAGTTCGTGCTCGCCAAATACCAGCGCGATGGCAGTCGGTGTCCGCTCGGCCTGGATCTCGATGAGGCGGTGGATGCAACGCTCGCCCGAATACCTCACCTCGCTGCGGTTCCAGTCGCCAACCATCTGCTGGTGCTCCTCAGCGCCCAGCATCGGCACATCCACCACTCGTAGATTCGGAGCCTGCCCAATCGCTTGCAAAACGTTGAACCAATGCCCCGCCAGGCGCTGGATCCGCTCGGCATCGAACAGATCGCACGCGTAGCCAAACGATGCCATGACGCCATCGGAGCGTTCGAGCGTATCCAGTGACAGATCGAACTGGGCGCTGTGCTCTGCCAGGTCGATTTCCTCGACCCTCAGCCCGTGCAGGCTACCGGTCGATACCTGATCGCCGACGTCACGCAGGTGGTTGTACATGACCTGGAACAACGGGTTGTGGCCCAATCCGCGTTCGGGCTTCAACGCCTCGACCAACACGTCGAAGGGCATGTCCTTGTTGGCTTGTGCCTCCAGGGTGGTGTCCCTGACGGTCTCCAGCAGCTGCGCGAAAGTCGCCGCAGGGTCGACCGCCACCCGCACGACCAGGGTGTTGACGAAAAAGCCGATCAGACCTTCGAGCTCAAGGCGATTGCGGTTGGTCACGGGCACGCCGACGTTGATCTTTTCCTTGCCGCTGTAGCGCGTCAGCACCAGGGCGAAGGCTGTCAGAAACACATGGAACAGGGTGGCATTGGCGGCGACGGCCAGATGGCGCAAGCGCTGCGCCAGATCGGCAGGCAGGCGCAGGTCGATACGCCCACCTTGATAGCTCTGTACCGACGGCCGCGGGCGATCGGCGGGCAGTTCAAGCACATCGAAGTCGGCCTCCAGCTTCTCGCGCCAGTAGGTCGATTGCGCTTGCAGCTGTCCTTCGGCCAGGCACTGATGCTGCCAACCGGCGTAATCCGCGTATTGCACCGGCAACGGCGGCATCTCCAGCAAGCTGCCATCGACCAGCGCGTTATAGGCCGCAGCGAACTCGCGGACCATGAGGCTCATCGACCAGCCATCAGAGACGATGTGGTGCAGCACCACCGCCAGCACGTGCTCCTCGGCGGCGATCTTGAACAAGGTGACGCGAAGCAGCGGCCCCTGAGCCAGATCGAAGCGGTGGCTGGCAGCGCGTTCGAGATGTGCGTGCAGGGCATCCGGCGTCGCGCTCAGGTCCACACGATCGACAGGCACGGCCGCTACGGGCAATACGCGCTGCCAGGTCTGGCCGTCCTGTTCGTCGAACACTGTACGCAGCGACTCGTGGCGGGCGACCAACGCATTCAACGCGCTCTGCAAAGCCTGCACGTCGAGCGCGCCTTGCAGCTTGACCGCCAGCGGTGTGTTGTAGGCCGTGCTCTGTGGATTGAGCTTCCAGAACAGCCACTGCCGATGCTGTGCGTGGGACAGCCTCAACGGTTGGGTGCGGTCGAGCCGCGGAATTACCGGCAGCGTCGCCTGCTCGGCGCCTTGCAGGACAGCGCTGAAGCCGCGCAGATCCCGCGTATCGAACACCACCCGCAACGCCACCTCCCGCTGCAACTGATGCCTGATGCGCGACACCACCTGAGTCGCCAACAACGAATGCCCGCCCAGCGCGAAAAAATTATCCTCCAGCCCGACGCGCTCGACCTGCAGTACCTGCGCCCAGATCGCCGCCACCTGCATCTGCAACTCGGTCTCGGGCGCGCAATAACGCGCCACCGCGGCGACCGGCGGCGGCAGCGCCTTGCTGTCCAGTTTGCCGTTGGCGGTGACGGGCAGGCGCTCCAGCGCCAGCCAATGCTGCGGCTGCAGATAGTCCGCCAGCAGCGGTTCGAGCCCAGCGCGCACGCGCTCGATAAAGGCAAGCTGTGCGGCCTGCTCCGGCGCCCAGATCGTCGGCACCAGCCAGGCTGCCAATTGCCGGTGCTCACCTTCGCCCACCTGCTTGACTACAGCGGCGGCGACGCCCGGCAGCTCAGCCAGGCGGCTTTCGATCTCGCCCAGTTCGACCCGGTAGCCGCGGATTTTTATCTGGCCGTCCCGGCGCCCGATAAAGGCCAGGGCGCCATCGCGCTGACGGCGCACCCAGTCGCCGCTGCGATACATCCGTTCGCCGTGGGCACTGGCCGGATCGGGGACGAAACGCTGCGCCGTCAGCCCTGGCTTGCCCAGGTATCCACGGGCCAGCCCTGCCCCGCTGATATACAGCTCGCCCCTGGCCGCGGCGGGCACCGGCTGCACGCCATCGGACAGCACCTGTACACGAATATTGGCCAGTGCCCGACCCAGCAGCGGCGCCCCGGCCAGCTCATGGGTGAGCACGCCGACGGTGGTTTCCGTCGGGCCATAGTGATTGATCACCCGCAGCACCGGCGCCAATGCGGTGACACGCTGCAACAGCGCCGGCGCCACGGCTTCGCCGCCGAGGATCAATACACGCCGAGGCAGCGCCGCCGCCCCCGCCGACAGCATGGCCTGCAAATGCGCGGGCACGATCTTCAAGGCGTCGATGGCGTGCTCGCGCATGTAGGTGGCGAACGCATCGGCATCCAGCACCTGGCGCTTGTCGAGCAGGTGCAGGGTTTTGCCGCCGCACAGCGCACCGAACAACAGGGTGTGGCCCAGGTCGGCGGCAGGCGTGGTGACCATGGCCAGGCTGCGCACCGCCTCCAGCGGCAGACGCTCGCCGATACCGAGTACATAGTTGAGCAGAGCGCCGTGGCTGACCGCGACGCCCTTGGGCATGCCGGTGGTGCCCGAGGTGTAGATCACATACGCAAGCTGCTCGGCGTGCATCGCCACAGGCGCCAGGGTAGCTGCGGGCCAGTCGAGGTCGAAGGCAATCAGCCGGACGTCGCCGGGCAGCTCGATATCGCGCCCCAGCACCAGTCTCACCTGGCTGTCGGCGAGCATGAAGGCCAGGCGCTGCGCCGGCTGGTCGGGCTCCAGCGGCAGGTAGGCGGCGCCGGCCTTGAGCACGGCGACAATGGCCACGAGCATGTCGATGGAGCGATCAGCCAGCACACCGATGCGCTGGTCAGGCTGCGCACCGTTGTCCAGCAGTACCTGGGCCAGGGCGTCAGAGCGCGCCTGCAGCGTGGCGTAAGTGAGGGTGCGGCCGGCACTGACGCCCGCCAGTTGCTGCGGATGGCGCGCAGCCGCGCGTTCGATCAAGGCGTGGATACTCACCGCCTCGCGCACGATCGGCGCGTCGCCGATGACTTCGCCCAGGCTCGACGCCAGCTCCGCGACGCGCCGGTGTGGCGTAGCGACCATGGCGCGCAGCACTTGCAGCCACTGTTCGCTCATGGCAGCGATGGTGTCGCCCTCGAACAGGTCCAACGCGTAGTTGAACACCGCGTGCAACTGGCCGGCGCTCTCGTAGGTGTCCAGCGCCAGGTCGAAACGCGCGCTGTGCCTGGCCTGGGCCAGCTTCTCGAGGGTCAGGCCGGACTGAGTGCGGATCTGCCCGGCGTCGGCGACAGCCGCCTGGTGGTTGAACAGCACCTGGAACAACGGGGCATGAGCGCTGCGGTCAAGCGCCAGCGCTTCGACCAGACGTTCGAAGGGCAGCTCCTGATGGGCCTGCGCACCCAGGGCGGTGGCCTTGATGCGGTCTAGCAGCTGGTGCACATCGCTGAGTGGATCGATCTCGGTGTGCAGCACCTGGGTGTTGATGAAGCAACCGATCAGGCCCTCGACTTCACCACGGTTGCGGTTGGCCACGGGCACGCCGACACGGATGACATCCTGGCCGCTGTAGCGCTGCAGCAGCACTTTGAAGGACGCCAGCAAGACCATGAACAGGGTCACGCCCTGGGCCTTGGCCAGCCCGCGCAGGCCCTCGGCGAGTGCCCCATCGATCGGGCACGGCAGACGCGCGCCGCGGTAGCTGGGCAGCGCCGGACGCTGACGATCGAGGGGCAGATCCAAGGGCGTATGCTCGTCACCCAACTGGGCCCGCCAGTACGCCAGTTGCCGATCCTGCTCGCCAGCCTCCAACCAGCTACGCTGCCACAGGGCATAGTCGCGGTACTGCACGGGCAAGGCGCCGAGGGCCGCAACGCTGGCGCTGCAGGCCGCGTCGTAGAGGCGCAGGAACTCCTCGATCAGCACGTTCAGCGACCAGCCATCGGCGACGATATGGTGCAAGGTCAGCAGCAGGACGTGCTCTTCGGCGGCCAGCGCCAGCAGTTGGACACGCAGCAACGGGCCCTGGACCAGATCGAAAGGTTCGCAGGCCTCGGCCTCGGCGATACGCGTGACCTGCGCTTCCCTCTCGTCAGGCTGCATGGCGCTGAGATCATGGCGCTGGATGCCCACGGCGAGCGCTTCGAGCACCTGCTGGCGGACCTGCCCATCGTCCTCGTGGAACAGGGTACGCAAGGTTTCGTGACGGGCCACCAGGCGGTTGAAGGCTTCGTGCAGCGCGGCGATATCCAGCGCGCCCTTCAAGCGCACCGCCATCGGCAGGTTGTAGGCGGCGCTGAGCGGGTCGAGCTGCCAGAGGAACCACATGCGCTGCTGCGCGTAAGACAAGCCATCGCGATCGGCGCTGGCGACATCGGCGGGGATGGGCAGCAGGGAAAAATCGACACCCTCTTGCTGCAACCCATCCAGGAACAACCGGCGTTTCTCCTTGGGCAGTTCGATAAAGCGGCGGGCGAGTTGCAGCGAGAGTTCGGCGTTCATGCGTTGCGTCCTTGGTGATAGGAGGCGGGGCCAAAGCCCCCTGATACCTCACAAGAACGAAACAGCGACAGGCTGATTTAGCCTTTGCTCGACAGCGATAAAAACGGTGCCAGATCAGGGGCCGCCCCTTCACATCGTTGGCGATTCCAGCAGTGCCTCGCGCTCATATCGACGCAAATCCACCTCCAGATTGGCCTTCAACAAACGCAGCACCTTGGCCTCGTGCTCATGAATGAAGAAGTGCCCACCGGCCAGCATGTCCAGCGAAAAATTCGCCTGGCCTTCCAACTGCCAGGCCATCAGCTGCGCCTGGTTGGCCTTGTCTTCGGTACCCGCGAGCACATGCAGCGGGCAGTCCAAAGGTGGCCGGGCGCGATACTCATAGCGCCCGCACAGCAAGAAGTCCGCCCGCAGGACGGGCAAGATCAAGGCCATCAATTCGGCGTTGTCGAGCACCTCGGGCGGGGTGCCTTGCAGGTCGCGCAGCTCGGCCTTCAACTCGTCATCCGATTTGGGCTCGGCGAAGCCGCGGTCGTAGTCTTCGCGGCGGGTCGGTGCGGCCGTGCCGCTGGCAAACAGCGCCACCGGTTGCGGCGCGCCGAGTTCACCCAGGGCATGCACCAGCTCGAAGCCCAGCAAGGCGCCCAGACTGTGCCCGAACACGCCATAAGGGCCTTGGATGCGAGGCGCCAGCTCGCGGGCCAGTTGGCGCGCCAAGGCGTGCATGTCGGTCTGCAGCGCCTCGCCGAGGCGCGCGCCGCGGCCCGGCAGCTCCAGCGGCTGCACCTGCAGCCACTCGGGCAGCTTACGGCGCCAGCGGCTGTAGACCATGGCACTGGCCCCTGAATAGGGCAGGCAGAACAGTTGCATCGTTGCCATGGTCGGGGCCTCAGTGCACGGCTTGGTTCTCGCGCAGGCGCGCCTGTTCTTCCATGTGCTTGCGCAGGCTCAGGGGGCGCATGTCGGTCCAGACTTCTTCGATGTAGGCCAGGCAGTCCTTCTTGAAGCCGCTCTTGCCCACGGTGCGCCAGCCGTTGGGCACTTCCTTGTAGTCGGGCCAGATGGAGTACTGCTCTTCGTGGTTGACCACGACTTGAAAGAGGATGTCTTCGCGATCGAATACCGAGGTCATGGTGTTGCTCCTTGAGGTGGATGCGGCGCAGGGGCCGGGTTCAGTCAATACGAATGGCGCTGGCGAAAATTAAGTGCCACTCACCTGTAGCGAGGGGGCTTGCCCCCGAAAATCCTTCGGAGCACGCACAATCTGCGGGGGGGGGGGCTGCCATTTTTCGGGGGCAAGCCCCCTCGCTACAGGGTTGTGGGGGTTGCGGCAGCCACGGCTTTGGCGAAGATCCGCGCCACCTCGTCGATCTGTTCGGCGGTGATGATCAGCGGCGGCAGGAAGCGCACCACGCTGCTGTGGCGCCCGCCCACTTCGATGATCAGCCCGCGCTGGAGGCACTCGCGCTGGATGCGGCTGGCCAGAGCGGTGTTGGCCGCAGGGTGGCCAAGGGGATCGAGGTCGGCGTGGGGGTCGATGATCTCGACGCCGAGCATCAGCCCGCGGCCGCGCACGTCGCCCATTTGCGGCACGCGTTTTTGCAGCGCCAGCAGCTGGCTGCGCAGGCGCTGGCCCATATGGGCGGCGTGGTCGACCAACTGCTGTTCTTCGATGTAGCGAATCACCGCGGAGCCGGCGGCCATGGCCATCTGGTTGCCTCGGAAGGTGCCGGCGTGGGCGCCGGGTTGCCAGGTGTCGAGCCAGTCCTGGTAGACCATCACCGCCAGCGGCAGGCTGCCACCGATGGCCTTGGACAGCACCACCACGTCGGGGACGATGTGCGCGTGCTCGAAGGCGAACAACTTGCCGGTGCGGCCGAAGCCGGTCTGAATCTCATCGACGATCAGCGGGATGCCGGCCTTGGCGGTGATCTCGCGCACGCCGCGCAGCCACATGTCGGCCGCCGGGACCACACCGCCCTCGCCTTGCACCACTTCCAGAATCACCCCGGCCGGAGCCTGTACGCCACTTTCCGGATCGTTGAGCAGGTTGCGCAGGTAACGCAGGTTGACTTCGACCCCCGGCACGCCGCCAAGGCCGAAGGGGCAGCGGTAGTCGTAGGGAAATGGCATGAACTGCACGCCCTGGCTGACCATCGAGCCCAGGGGCGTCTTGGCCTTGAGGTTGCCCATCAGGCTCAAGGCGCCCTGGCTCATGCCGTGATAGCCGCCGTGGAAGGCCAGAATGGTGCTGCGCCCGGTGGCCATGCGCACCAGCTTGAGGGCCGCTTCGACGGCATCGGTGCCGGTGGGGCCGGTGAACTGGATCTTGGCCTTGTGGGCGAACGACGGCGGCAGCGCGGCGAACAGGTCCTGCACGAAGCGATCCTTGACCGGGGTGCTGAGGTCGAGGGTGTGCAGCGGCAGTTCGTCGTCGAGCACCTGGCGAATGGCGTCGATGACCACCGGGTGGTTGTGGCCCAGCGCCAGGGTGCCGGCGCCAGCCAGGCAATCGATGAAGGTGCGGCCTTCGACGTCTTCGACATGGATGCCCCGAGCGCGCTTGAGCGCCAGCGGCAGGCGGCGTGGATAGCTGCGCGCGTTGGACTCCTGCTGCTGCTGCCGGACGAGGATGGGGCTGTCCTCGAAGTGGTAGTCCTTGTCCGCTTCGTGGGCGATGGGGCTTTCGGCTAACACTGTGCTCATGGTTGTGCTCCTGAAAGAGAAGTTAAAAAGCCGAGGAATCTATTCAACACTTACCCTGTGGTGAGGGGGCTTGCTCCCGATGGCTGTGTGTCAGCCATGCAGGTGGCGCTGATACGCCCCATCGGGAGCAAGCCCCCTCGCCACAGGGCTTGCTCCCGATGGCGGTGTGTCAGCCGAGCAGATGGCGCTGATACGCCCTATCGGGGGCAAGCCCCCTCGCTACAGGGTTATTCGTCACAATGCCTCCAGGCGGGCCATCAGGTCGTCGATGTGGCTGACCTTCTGTTCCGTCAGGGCGCTGCCTTCGAGTATCAGCGCCACCTGCACAGCTGACACGCCGCTATCGGGGGCAAACCCTGTAGCGAGGGGGCTTGCCCCCGATAGGGCGTGTCAGCGCCATCTGCACGGCTGATACACCGCTATCGGGGGCAAGCCCCCTCACCACAGGGGTATTCGTCACAAAGCCTCCAGGCGGGCCATCAGGTCGTCGATGCGGCTGACCTTCTGTTCCGTCAGGGCGCTGCCTTCGAGGCTGTCGATATAGCGCGCCAGTTCCTGCACGGTGCTGCACTCGAACATCGCCCGCAGCGGCACACTGCGCTGCAAGGTCTGTTGCACCTTGGAGGCGATCTGCGTGGCCAGCAGCGAGTGGCCGCCGAGGTCGAAAAAGTTGTCGGTGACGCCGACCCGTGACGCACCCAGCACCTCCCCCCAGATCTGCGCCAGCGTCTGCTCCAGCTGGCTGGCGGGCGCCACATAGTGCTGCGTGGCGCTGAAATCCAGGGCCGGCAACGCCTTGCGATCGAGCTTGCCGTTGGCGTTGAGCGGCAGCTGCGCGAGGGCCTGCCAATGACGCGGCACCATGTAGTCCGGCAGGCTCTGGCTCAGATGCGCCTTGAGCGCGTCCCAGTCCGGGCTGGCCTCATCGCTCACTACATAGCCCACCAGGTACTGACCGGTGGCGTTGCTCTGGGCCGCCACCGCCGCATCGCGCAGCGCCGGCCATTCATGCAGGCGCGCTTCGATCTCGCCCAGCTCGATACGGTAGCCGCGAATCTTGACCTGATGATCGACCCGGCCTACGTACTCCAGCACGCCATCGAGGCCCCGCTGGGCCAGGTCGCCACTGCGATACAGACGCTCGCCGGCAGCGCCGAACGGGTCGGGCAGGAAGCTCGCCGCGGTGCGCGCCGGGTCGCCCAGATAACCGCGCCCTACCCCGGTACCGGCAATGAACAGCTCGCCCTGAGCCAGCAGCGCGACGCTGTCCAGGTCATCGCCGAGCACATACAAACGGTTGTTGTCGGTGGCGCTGCCGATGGGCAGATAGCTGCCGGCGCTGGACGCCGCGTCGACGCGAAACAGCGCCACGTCATCGGCGCACTCCGCCGGGCCATAGGCATTCACCAGCGCCACGGCGGGGTAACGCTGCAGCCACTGGCGCGCCAGCGCTGGTGGCATCGCTTCGCCGGTGGGCAGCAGCCAGCGCAGCCCGGTCAGGTCAGTCGGCGCTTCGGCCAGCAAGCCCTGAATCAAAGACGGCACGCTCTCCAGCACACTGATGCCGGTGTCGCGCACGTGACGCAACAGAGCGGCCGGATCATGGGCGATGGCATCCGGGACGATCTCGATGCGCGCGCCGCAGAGCGCCGCAGCGAGGAACTGCCACACGGAAATGTCGAAGCCCTGGGAGGCGGTCTGGGCGATCACGTCGTGCTCGTCCAGCGCCAGGTACGGGACCTTGCTCAACTGGTTGTTGAGCATGCCGGCCTGATGCACGGCCACGCCCTTGGGGACGCCCGTGGAGCCGGAGGTGTAGATCACGTACGCGAGGTGCTGGCCGGTCACGGTAATTCCCGGTGCCGCGACAGCGCCCTGCCCTTGCTGCACCGCGTCCCACACCAGCAGCCGTGGCCGAGCGGCGCAACTCAGTTCGTCGAGCAACTGCTCGGCCTGCCCACGGCACGCCGCACTGCACACCAGCACCGGCGCGGCGCTGACCTCGACGATACGCGCCAGACGCCGTTGCGGATGGGCCGGGTCCAGCGGCACATAACCGGCGCCGGCCTTGAGGCTGCCGACGATCATGCCCAGCAACGGCAAGCCGCGCTCGGCCAGCAAGGCCACGGGCTGATCGGGCCGCACCCCGGCCGCCAGCAGCGCGTGAGCGAGGCGATTGGCGTAACGATCGAGTTCGGCGTACCGCCATTGCTCACCCAGGCAAGCCGCGACGATGCGCTCGGGATGGGCCGCAACCTGCGCCTCGAACAAGGGCACATAGCCGTGCTGCAGGGGATAGTCGTGGGCCGTCCGATTGCAGTCTTCGATCAGGAAGCGTTGTTCGTCGCCAGCCAGCAACGGCAGCGCCGAGACGTCCTGTTCGAAGCCATCGACCAGCGCCAGCAGCAGGCGCTGGAAGTCCCCGAGCAGGCGCTCGATGGTCGCCGCCTCGAAGAAGCGCCGGTCATAGGACAGGTGCAGGCCGAGGTCGTCGCCCGGATAGCAGACCACCGTCAGCGGGTAGTTGGTGTGGGTGCGCCCGGACTCGGAACGGGCGTTGAGGCTCTGGGCGCCTTGCAGCACGGTGGCGTCCACCGGCGCGTTCTCGAACACGAACAGACTGTCGAACAGCGGCTGGCCCTTGGGCAGTTCGCTGCATTCCTGAATGCTCACCAGCGGCAGGTGCTCGTGCTCGCGCAATTCGAGGTTGCGCTCGAACAACTGCTGCAGCCAGCCACGCACGCTCAGTGCCTGGCCGACGTCCGGCATCGGCACCCGCAGCGGGATGCTGTTGATGAACAGCCCGACGCACTGCTGCATCTGCGGCAGGCTGGCCGGACGTCCGGCCACGGTGACGCCGAACAGCACGTCGCGCTCGCCGCTGTAGCGGCGCAGCACCAGGGCCCAGGCCGCCTGGGCGAAGGTGTTGACGGTGAGTTGATGACGCTGGGCCAGTTCCCGCAGGCGCGCTCCCTGCTCGGGTTGCAGGCGGCTATATAGATCACCGACTTGCATGCCGCCGTTGTCGTGCAGGATCGGCCGGTCACTGGGGATCGGCGTCGGTCGAGCGAAGCCCGCCAGTGTTTCGCGCCAGTAGCGTTGCGACGGTTCCAGGCCCTGATGGTGCAGCCAGGCGATGAACTCGCGGTAGCGCGGCGGCGTGCTCAGCTGCGCCTCGACGCGCTGCTCCAGCGCCTGGTAGATGGCCATGAAGTCGCCCATCAAAATCGAACGGCACCAGGCATCGATGAGGATGTGGTGGTTGCTCATGATGAACCAGTGCCGCTCGGCTGCCAGGCGGATCAGGCGCAGGCGCAGCGGCGGCCGCTCGAGCAAGGCGAAGCCGGCCAGGCGCTCCTCTTCGAGCAGTTGCTGCAGGCGCGCTTGATGGCCGTCGGCGGGCAGCGCGCTCCAATCGAGGAACTCCACGCCGTCGCCGTCGCCGCGATGAATCACCTGCAGCATCTGCTCGCCGGCGTTCCAGCTGAACGACGCGCGCAGGGCTTCATGGCGCGCCACCACCGCGCGCCAGGCACGGTCGAAACGCTCGACGTCCAGGGCGCTGTCGAGGGTGTAGCGGTCCTGCATGAAGTAGATGCCGGTGCCCGGTTCCAGCAGGGTGTGCAGCAGCAGGCCCTCCTGCATCGGCGTCAGCGGGAACACATCCTCGATGGCGTTGAACGGCAGTGGCAAGGCATCGAGCTGGGCTTGATCGAGGTGCGCCAGGGGGAAGTCCGACGGCGTCACGCCACCGCTCTGCGGTTGCAGGCAGTGCTCGATCAGCGCGACCAGGTTGCTGCGGTAGGCCTCGGCGAGTTGCGTGATGGTCCGAGGGGTGAACAGCTGCTGGCTGAAGGTCCAGCGCAGGGTCAACTGGCCGCCGTAGACCTGGCCATCGACGCTCAACCAGTTGGGCAGCTCGGCGTCACTGGCGTGCTGGGCGCCGCCGGCTTCCAGCAGCGGGCGCAACAGGGCGTCGTCGGTGAAGCCCTGATCGAACTGGCCCAGGTAGTTGAAGGTGATGCGCGCTGCGGGTAAGGCGGCCATGGCCTGGCGGCTGGCGTCGTCGGCCAGATAGCGCAGCACGCCATAGCCGAGGCCCTTGTGCGGCACGCTGCGCAGGTGCTCCTTGATGGCCTTGAGGCTGTCGCCGATGCCGGCGGCGGGCGTCAGGCGCAGCGGGTAGGCGCTGGTGAACCAGCCGACGCTGCGGCTCAGGTCCAGCTCGTCGAACAGCGCTTCGCGGCCGTGGCCTTCCAGCTGCACCAGGGCCGAGGGCTGGCCGGTCCAGGCGCACAATGTGGTTGCCAGGGCGCTGAGCAGCAGGTCTTCGGTGCGCGCGCGATAGGCTTGCGGGGCCTGGTGCAACAGGCGTCGGGTGCTCTCTGCGTCCAGTGTGAGGCTGACGCTGCTGGCGTCGCACTCCAGGTTGGCAGTCTCGTGATAGTCCCTGGGCAACTCGCCGTCGGTACCGTGCAGCTGGGTTTGCCACCAGCTCAGCTCCTCGCGCAGCGACTCGCTGCTGGCGTAGCTGTGCAGCCGTTGCGCCCAGTCGCGCAGAGAGCTGGTCTTGGCCGGCAGCTGCGCTGCCTGGCCTTGCTCCAGCTGGCGATAGACCTGCTGCAGGTCTTCCAGCAGCAGCCGCCACGACACGCCATCCACGGCCAGGTGATGGATCACCAGCAGCAAGCGCTCCGGGCTTCCGGGGATCAGCACCGCGCGCAGCAACGGGCCTTGCTGCAAGTCGAGGCTCTGTTGCGCCTGCTCGAACAGTGCCAGGCGCTGCTCGGCGCTGCTCGCCTCGCGGACCCAAAGCAGGGTCTGCTCGCTATCGAGCGGGCGATAGTGCGCCTGCCAAGGCCCGCCTTTGCCGCCGTGCATGAAGCTCAGGCGCAGGGCATCGTGATGCACCTGCAGGGCCTGCAACGCCTGCTCCAGCAGGACTGGCTGCAGTGGCTGGGTGCTTTGCAACAGCACCGACTGGTTCCAGTGCTGCGGCGCGGCCAGGTGCTGCTCGAAGAACCAGTGCTGAATGGGCGTGAGCGCCGTGGCGCCGGTCACCGGGCCCTGATCGATACTCAGGCGCTCGCTCAGGGTCGAAGCGGCGGCGAGCGTGCGCACGCTCTGGTGCTGGAACAGGTCCTTGGCACTGAAATGAATGCCCAGCTGACGGGCACGGCTGACCACCTGGATCGACAGAATCGAATCACCGCCGAGGGCGAAGAAGTTGTCGTCGATGCCCACTTGCGCCACGCCGAGCACCGCCTGCCAGACGTCGGCGAGGCCACGCTCGATGGCGTTGCTCGGCGCCTGATAAGCCTCTTGCGCCGCGCTGGCTTCAGGGGCCGGCAAGGCGCGGCGGTCGAGCTTGCCGTTGGCGGTCAGCGGGAAACGCTCCAGCACCAGCAAGTGCGCCGGCACCATGTGCTCGGGCAAGCCACTGTGCAGATGGGCCTTGAGCACCTCGCGCAGCGTCGCCGGATCCTGCCCCGGTTCGGCCAGCAGATAACCGACCAATTGCTTGGCCGACGGTCCGTCCAGCGCCAGCACCACGGCTTCGCGCACGGCGTCGTGGGCCAGCAGACGCGCTTCGATTTCCCCCAGCTCGATACGGAAACCACGGACCTTGACCTGTTGATCGATACGACCGAGGTACTCCAGCTGACCATCGGTGCGCTGGCTGACCAGATCGCCGGTGCGGTACAGGCGGCCACCGCCTTGCTCGTCGAAAGGGTCGGCGACGAAGCGCTCGGCACTCAGGCCCGCACGCTCGTGATATCCCCGGGCGAGGCCATAGCCGCCCACATACAGTTCGCCTGTTGCGCCGGCCGGCAACTGCGCCAGGTCGGCGTCCAGCACATACAGTTGGCGCGCGCCGACCACGCTGCCGATCGGCACGCTGCTGGCCTGCGCAGGCAGCACGTGCGGCACCGCGCAGGCCATGGGCATGACCACGGTTTCGGTGGGGCCGTAGGCGTTGAACAGGGTCTGCGGGGCGAAGCTGTCGCGCAGCGCGTGCAGGTGCTCCGGGGTCAGGGCTTCGCCGCCGGTGATGCACAGGCGCACCGGCAGGCGCTGGTGACGACTGCGCAGCCACTGCGCCAACTGACCGCCGTAACTCGGGGTGAAGCCGAGGACGTTGATGCGCCGCTCACGGATCAGCTCGCAGATCGCCTCGGCGTCCCACTGGCCTTGCTCGCGCAGCACCACTTCGGCGCCGAACAGCAAGGGCACCAGCAGGCGCTCGCTGGCGGCGTCGAAGTTGATCGAGTAGAAGTGCAGTTCACGGTCGGCCGAGGTGGTTTCGAACAAGCGCCCTACCGCCAGGCAATGCATGGCCAGCGGCCCTTGTTCGACCGCCACGCCCTTGGGCAGGCCGGTGGAGCCGGAGGTGTAGATCATGTAGGCCAGGTGCTGCGGGGCGCTGCGCTCTGGCAGATCGTCACTTGGGTAGTCCGCCAGTGTTGTGCGCTCGTGTTCCAGGCACCAGGCCTGCACGGTGGTCGGCAACGGCGCCAGTTGGCTGAACAGCTCGTCATGGCCGAGCAGCACGGCGATGCCGCTGTCTTCGATCATGTAGCGCAGGCGTTCGTGGGGGTATTCCGGGTCGAGCGGCACATAGGCGCCACCGGCCTTGAGCACCGCCAGCAGGCCGACCACCAGGTCCAGCGAGCGGCGCAGGGCCAGGCCGACGCGAACTTCCGGGCCGACGCCCAGCTCGATCAGGCGATGGGCCAGGCGGTTCGCTTGAGCGTTGAGTTGCGCGTACGTCAGGGACTGCCCGGCGCAGGTCACGGCCAGGCCGTCAGGGGTGGCCTGGGCCTGGCGCTGGAACAACGCGTGAACACTGGCCGGCACACTGTCGAGCACCGCGCCGCGGCCGCTGGCGAGCAATGCCTGGCGCTCGCCGGCACTGAGAAGCGGCAACTCGCTGAGGCGTTGCTCGGGCGCCGCGAGCATGCCGCGCAACAGGCGCTGCCAGTGCTCGGCCATGGTTTCGATACGCACGGCGTCGAACAGGTCGGTGCTGTAGGTCAGGCAGCAACGCAGCTGCGCGTCGAAGTCGGTGACCTCCAGGTTGAGGTCGAACTTGGTCGCCCGTGCATCGTTGACCAGGTAGTCGACCTGCACGCCACCGGCCAGCTCGCGCTGCTGCTGGAACTCCCAGCGCTGGACGTTGCACATCACCTGGAACAACGGATTCCAGGCCGCGCTGCGTGGCGGCTGCAGGGCTTCGACCAGGTGATCGAAGGGCACGTCCTGATGGGACTGGCCATCGATCGCCACCTGGCGCACCTGGGCCAGCAGCTCGCTGACGGTCATCTGCCCATGGGGGCGGATGCGCAGCACCTGGGTGTTGAGAAACGCACCGATCAGGCCTTCGCTTTCCGGACGAATGCGGTTGGCCAGGGGCACGCCGATGCGCAGGTCGTCCTGGCCGCTGTAGCGATACAACAGCACCGCCAGCGCAGCGCTCATGGTCATGAACAGGGTCAGGCCGCGTTCGCTGTTGAAGCGCGCGACCCGGCTGGCCAGTTCGGCGTCCAGATCGAAGCGATGCAGTTCGCCGCGATGGCTCTGCACGGCGGGTCGCGGACGGTCACTGGGCAGCGCCAGCAAGGGTTGCTCACCGCCCAGTTGCTCGCGCCAGTAATCGAGCTGGCGCTGCATCTCGCCACCTTCGAGCCACTGGCGGTGCCAATGGCTGTAGTCGAGGTACTGCACCGGCAGCGGCGCCAGCGGTGATTCGCGCCCGTCGACAAAGGCGGCGTACAACGCGGACAGCTCGCGGGCGAAGATGTCCATCGCCCAGCCTTCAGTAACGATGTGGTGCAGGGTCAGCAGCAGGTGATGCTCGTGCTCGGCGCTTTTGGCCAGGCAGACGCGCAGCAGCGGCCCGGTTTCCAGATCGAAGGGCGCGTGGGCTTGCGCCTCGGCCAGATGCTGGAGGGCGGCCTGGCGCTGCGCCTCGGGCTCGGCGGACAGGTCCAGCCACTGCAAGGCCACGTCGGATTGGCTCGACACCTGCTGCCACGGCTTGCCGTCTTGCGCCGGGAAGGTGGTGCGCAGGCTTTCGTGGCGCTGGATCAGCGCCTGCAAGGCATGCTCCAGGCTGTCGACATCCAGCGCGCCGCGCAACCGTGCCATGCCGCCGACGTTGTACGCTGGACTCTGCGGGTCGAGTTGCCAGAGGAACCACATGCGCTGCTGGGAGAACGACAAGGCCACGCGCTGGCGGCGGTCGACCCGCTCTATGACACCCTGCCCGTCGATTCGACCCTCGTCTCGAGCGCGAGCCACCCAGGCGGCGAAATCCACCAGCCGCCGCGATTCGAACAGCGCGCGCAACGGCAGCTCGACCGCGAACGCCTGGCGAGCGCGGGAGACGATGCGCGTGGCCAGCAGCGAGTGGCCGCCGAGTTCGAAGAAGTCATCGTCGAGGCCGATGCGCTCCAGTTCCAGGACTTCGGCCCAGATGGCGGCCAGTGTGCTTTCCAACTCGCTACGGGGGGCGCGGTACGTCCGGGTCAGTGCTTCGGGCTGCGGCAAGGCGCGGCGATCGAGCTTGCCAGCCGGGCTCAGGGGCAAGGCTGGCAGGCGCAGGATATGGGCCGGGATCATCGCCTCGGGCAGCAGTTGCAGAAGGGCTGCGCGGATGCGGGTAGCCAGGGCGGTATCGGGCTCATCGCGCTCGGCCACCAGATAGGCCAGCAATTGCCCGCCACCGACGCCGTCGCCGAGGATCACCGCGGCCTGCCGGACACCGGGTTGTTCGAGCAGGGCGTTACGGATTTCTTCCAGTTCGATGCGCACGCCGCGCAGTTTGACTTGTTGGTCGAGGCGGCCCAGGTACTCCAGGGCGCCGTCGCCGCGCCAGCGCGCCAGATCGCCGCTGCGGTACAGCCGGCCACCGCCCTCGGCAGGCAGGAAACGCTCGGCGGTGAGGCCAGGCTTGCCGAGATAGCCGCGGGCCAGGCCAGAGCCGCCCAGCAGCAGCTCGCCTTGGGCGCCGATGGGGGCGAGCTGCCAGTCGCTGTCGCGGATCTGGGTCAGCACATTGCTCAGCGGGCGGCCGATGGGGATTCTGACCGAGGTTGCGTGGCGGTCTTGAGGGCCTCTTCGTTGGCAAGCCCTGCTCCCACAACTGTCCGCCTCAGGACCCGCACGCCCAGTGAAAGCAGGGCTCCCACAACCGTCCGCCACAGCACCCGCACGCCCTGTGGGAACAAGGCTTGCCCGCGAAGAGGCCGGCACTGCTTGCCCAGAATCACCCGTCAGACACCGCCAGTGCGTCACATTGATCGCCGTTTCCGTCGGCCCATAACGGTTGTGCAGCGCCACCTGGGGCAGACGCTCGTGGACGCGACGGCACAGATCGGCAGGCAACACTTCACCCCCGCTGAACAACAAGCGCAGGCTGCTGCACTCACCCACCAGGCCTTCATCGACGAACAACTGCAGCAATGGCGGCACGAAGTGCACCGCTGTCACCCCGTGCTCGCGCACCAGCGCCACCAGCCGTTGCGGATCGCGGTGTTCATCCTGACCGGCCAGCACCAGGCGGCTGCCGGCGATCAACGGCAACAGGCATTCCCACAGCGACACATCGAAACTCAAAGGCGCTTTTTGCAGCAATACGTCCATGCCATCGATGGCGTACTCGCGCTGCATCCACTCCAACCGCTCGGCCAGCGCCCCGTGGGTGCAGCCCACCGCTTTCGGGCGCCCGGTGGAGCCGGAGGTGTAGATGATGTAAGCCAGGTTATCGGCGTGCAGGGCCAGCGGCGGTGCAGCCACCGGGGTTTGCAGCAGCGCCTCGTCCAACACCCCATCGAGCGGCAAGGTCGCGCAGCTGTCCGGCACCGCGAAGGCTTGCAGCACCTGGGCCTGGCCGAGCAACAGGACAATGCCGCTGTCTTCGAGCATGAACGCCAGACGCTCGCGCGGATAATCCGGGTCGAGCGGCACGTAAACGCCACCGGCCTTGACGATCGCCAGCAGCGCTACCATCTGCTCCAGCGAACGCTCGGCCAGCATCCCGACCCGTACTTCCGGGCCGATACCTCGCGCGCGCAGGTGCTGGGCCAGATGATTGGACAGCTGCTCCAGTGCGCTGTAGGTCAAGGTCCGCGCGCCGAACAGCAGGGCGATCTCGTCCGGGGTAGTCAGCACCTGCTCCTGTAGCCGTTGCGCCAGCAACCAGCTCGGTGCCGGTTGCGGATTGTTGCCCCAGGCTTGCAGCTGTCGTGCCTGGTCGCCGGTCAGTGCCGGCAACTCGTCGAGCGGCGTGTGCGGCTGCGCGCAGAGCTGCTCCAGCAGCGCGACGAACTGCCCGGCGAGGCGTTCGAGTGTCGCGCGTTCGAACAGCTGCGTAGCGTAGTCGAACGACAAGCGGATACGCCCCTGCTGATCCTGTTCGCTGTGCAATTGCAGATCGTACTTGGCCTCACGGCTGTGCCAAGGCAGCTCTTCGGCGAACAGACCCGGCAGACGGCGCAAGGCGCTGGTGTCGCGCTGCAGATGGTTGAACATCACCTCGAAACCGGCATCGTCGCCCAGCGCCGCATGCACCTGCTGATAGTCCAGCTGCCCATGCGCCTGAGCCTCCAGCACACTCGTGCGCACCGCTGCCAGCAAGTGCTCGAACGGCTGTCGGGTATCGATCTGCGCGCGCAGCACCTGGGTGTTGATCAAAAACCCCACCAGCCCTTGGCTATGCCGATGCTGACGATTGGCATTGGGCACGCCGACGCGGATATCGGTCTGCCCGCTGTAGCGGTGCAGTAGCAGTTGCCAGGCGGCCAGCAGCAGCATGAAGGTGCTGGCGCCGTGGGCTCTGCCGAGTGCCTGCAAGCGTTCGCCGAGGTCCGCGGGCAGGTTGAGGCTCAGGCGTTCGGCGGGCGATGGTTGAGCACCGCGAGGATGATCCAGCGGCAAGGCCAGGGGCTCGCGTTCGCCGCCCAAGGTGGCGCGCCAGTACTGCAGTTCGCGAGTCGCGGTTGCACTGTCGACCGGCCGCTCCTGCCGCCAGGCCGCGTAGTCGCTGTGATTCATCGGCAGTGGCGCGAGTCGCGGCGTTGTGTCGCCGCTGCTGAACGCGGCATACATCCGGGCGAACTCGTCGAGCAGAATGCCGAACGACCAGCCATCGGCAATGATGTGATGCACCGTCACCAGCAGCAGATGATCCTGCTCGTCGAGGCGGATCAGCCGCACGCGCAGCAAGGGCCCGCGTTCGAGGTCGAAGGGGTTGGCGGCTTCGTGGTTCTGCAGCGTTTGGACGTCTTGCGCAGTGCCGCTGAGGTCGTCGTAGTGCAGCGCCCAATCGCTGCCGTCGACCAGGCGTTGATAGCCGCTGTCGCCCTGTTGATAGAAGCGTGTGCGCAGCGCTTCGTGGCGCTGGACCAGGGCCGCGAAGGCACGAGTCAGGGCCAGGCGATCAAGCTCGCCGCGCAGGCGCAGGCCACCGGGGATGTTGTAGGCCGGGCTGGCGGGTTGCAGCTGCCAGAGGAGCCACAAACGGCTTTGCGCGAGGGTTTGCGGTAGCGGTTGATCGCTGTTGCGAGGTGCTTGTTGCAGGGCGGCCAGCGGGCTTTCACAGCCCAGCGCTTGCACTGCGGCTGTGAACGCCTCAAGGTCGGCGGCGCTGTAGAGGGTTTGCAGTTCGAGGTCGATGGCCAGCTCATCGCGTAGCGCGGCGATCATCTGAATCGCCTGGATGGAGTTGCCGCCCTGGGCGAAAAAGCTCGCGCCGGACTCCAGCGCCGCGATCTTGAGGTGCTCGCGCCACAGCCGGGCGATCCGCTCGGGCACAGGCTCGGTGGCGGCGGTATTCGCCACCTCGGCAAGGGGCTCGTCCCGCTGCCATTGCGCCACGCAGGGCAAGGTGCCTGCGCGCCACTGCGCCGCGCAGGCCGAACGCTGCAGCTTGCCGCTGGAGGTCTTGGGCAAGCTGCCGGGATCGAGCAGCAGCACCACAGCCGGGGCCTCGTGATGAACCGCGGCGACCTCGGCGCGGATGGCGGCGATCAACTCATCGGTCGAGTGCTGCTTTTGCACGCGACGGCTGATTTCGGCGGCGATGCCGAACGCTTCCTCCCTGTAGTGAGGGGGCTTGCCCCCGATTGCGTCGGTGGCGGTGACGGCGCCCGGCAGGTCGGGCCCATCGGGGGCAAGCCCCCTCGCTACAGGAATCGCGAACACCGCCACCCTGCCCTTGCGCACCGCCTCGATACGGGTCTCGACGGTGCGCTCGATATCCTGCGGATACAGATTCTGCCCACGAATGATCAGCATGTCCTTGATGCGCCCGCTCACATACAACTGGCCATCGTGGAGGAAGCCCAGATCGCCCGTACGCAACCAGGTGCTGCCGTCACGCTGGACAAAAGCCTTGGCGCTGGCCTCGGGGTTACGCCAGTAGCCTTGGGCGACACTGGGCCCGCTGCAGCAGATTTCGCCCACGCCGTCATCGGCCAGCGCCTCACCGGTCAAGGCATCGATGATCATCAGCGGATGCTCGGGCTGCGGCCAACCGCAGCTCATCAAGCGCACGCCGTGGCCGACCTTGGCCTGATGCCGGGCCAGAGCGGCGGCGTCCAGTTGCAGCGAATCGATGCCCTGCCCCGGACGGCTGCCGGTCACGAACAGGGTCGCCTCGGCCAAGCCGTAGCTGGCCAGGTAGGCATTGGCATCGAAACCACACGCGCCGAAGCGCTTGGCGAAGTCCTGCAGGCTGTCCTGGCGAATCAGCTCCGAGCCAGAGAACGCCACGCGCCAGTGGCTCAAGTCGAGCCCAGTGAGCTTGTTGTCGGCGATGCGCTCGACGCACAAGCGATAGGCGAAATCCGGCCCACCGCTGATGGTGCCCTTGAAGCGACTGATCGCGTCGAGCCAGCGCAACGGCCGTTCAAGGAAATACTGCGGCGCCATCAACACCACCGGCACCCCACTGTAGATGCCCTGCAGCAGCCCGCCGATCAAACCCATGTCGTGGTAGAGCGGCAGCCAGCTGACGATCACGTCGTCGGCGTCGATTGCGTAGCCCTGGCGAATCAGCCAGGCGTTTGCTTCCAGATTGCCGTTGCTGACCTGCACGCCTTTGGGGGTGGCGGTCGAGCCGGAGGTGTATTGGAGGAAGGCGATGTCCTGCGCGCGCGAGCCAGTGCCGTCCCACCGCTCGCCCTGCTCGGTATCGATCTCATCGACCGCCAGCAGCGCCGGCAGGCTGGCGTCACCTGGCAGCGTCAGCTCGCTCAGCGCTGGCAGCAACTGCGCGGTGGTGAGGATCAGGCCCGGCTCGGCATCGTCGAGGATCGACAACAGGCGATCCAGATGCTGCGGGCGCATCGACTCCGGAGGATAGGCCGGCACGGCGATCACCCCGGCATACAGACAGGCGAAGAACGCTGCGACGTAATCCGGACCACTGGGCAACAGTAACAGCGCGCGCTCACCGGCTTGTGTCCGTTGCACAAGGGCGGCGGCAATGGCACGGGCGCGGCTGTCGAGTTGCCCGTAGGTGAGCACCAGGCCGTCGTCGCTGCGGCCATCGAGGAAGCGCAGGGCCGGCTCATCCGCCCGTGTTGCGGCATGACGCAGCAGTGCGTGAGCCAGGGAAGTCGGGCGTTCGAAGAAGTTGGCCATCGCGGTACCTGTCCTCAGATCCATGGGTGCGAAGCGCGCTGACCGGGAGCGGCCAGCGGTATTTTCATGGAGGTGAATACGGGTGGGGCGTAGGGAAAATTAGGGGAATGGACTTGCACCTAATTTCACGGGATTGATTTCATGCGCGTTCACCGGCTGACCTAGTCGCTGCCTGCAGAGTGGATGAGGGGCGTGGCCTCGTGCAGTCAGAAAGGCGCGACTGGGCTTAGAGATGAATGAACGTATCGAGGCGCTGCGGGCTAAGTATCATGACATCTTCATGGCGGTCCATGACGAGGCGCCTTCTGTCTTGAACGTGGGCAGTGTTTCGTCTCGCTGTCCGCCGGTAGGATCGTCCCTACCGCACAAAAACACGCTAGCTCCTCGTCAAGAGTTTCAGACTCCTCATGGCCTTGGGACATCCGTACTCGACCGCTTTATTGAGATAGTGGATTTCATCCTCTCGGTGACTTTGCACAGACCCTGTGTAAGCGAAACCCAAGAAAAGTGCGGCCATCGCAGCCTTTTCGTCAAGCGGTACACTGAATGCCCTGGCCGTATGGCGGTCAAGGTCGCAGCTTACGGCGAAGGCCGGCTGAGGAAAGTATTTTGCGTACAGATCCGCCTGTCCAGGCAGCGCATCCATGAGGGCTCGAAACTCAGGGGTATCAATCTCCTCGAGACAATAATGCAGCATGGTCAAGCCCGCCGGCGTAAATCCATGGCTCAAGCTAGACCGTAACAAGGTGCAGACTCTGGCTGAAACTTGCTCGCGCGGCTGGATATCCGACAAGATCCAGTAGTTTTCAGCACTCCAAATAATGGAGACTGGACCTCATCTCCCGAGGAAACCCACCCCACAATAAAATACACATCACTAACAAATAACAACTCCAAACCAAACCAACTTAAACATCCGAAAACTTAATCAAACTCACCAGACTTAACTCGCTTAAGAAAATCGGGATCAATCCACACATCACCTACGGTTACCCCTTCAGGCAGCGCGGTTAGCGGCTCCGACGGTAGCAACTTATCTAAAAAATCGCCTACATTCGAGGCAACCTTAAAATAACCCTCTTCCAATTCATGGTCCACAAAATAGATCTGCCCATCCAATAAATTAATAACAATGTAATTACCACCTTCTGCCCATGCGATTGGAAAAAAGTTTTTAGCAAAAGGAAACCGCTCAATCACCCCGATCACCTTATCAATTGGAATAAATGCATTAACACCTACAGCACTGCATAACTCACCTGACAATTCATTCAGCGAAAGTCTCGCCCCATTAAACTCACCATAAAACAGTAAAAGCTCCTCACCGAGAGCGCAGCCAAAAAAATGCTCCACACGCGCGAGATCTAGATCACTAACAGGGTAGACCTCTCCTACCGAAACCTTCATCAATCAAACACTCCATTTCTAATAACTGCCGCATTGACAGTGTGGCGATTAGCGTCATGTATAGCTTGGGGTATAAGCTGCATTGTCGTACCATCTTCAAAATCGTGCCAGACGTGCGCAAATTTACAGCTTGGTTGAGGTCACCAAGGTCAACGACCAAGAGCCCTATAAGTGGCTGCACCACGTATTGGAGCGGCTGCCACCATTATTTTTCATTGCCACCAACTCTAGTATTTGAATAAATTCCTCTGGCTCGACGCTATCCATACTTGGCGAGCCGAAACGTGCTGCATATTTTTCAGAAAGCTCATAGAAATTGGTGTAGCCGAATACAACGCATTATCGTAGTACGTATTTTCAGGAAAAGGCCCAGCATATAATTTACCCCCATTTTTAAGATATTTCCGCCGAAATGGACATCATATTTATTTGACCGATATTAAATCAGGATCATGCCATACATCCTCGGAACCCTCAGCAATCAAAAAACGCCACCCCGGTGGCAACCCCAAGTAGGGCATGACCAACGGCGCCCAGCTCGCTAAATGTGAGGCATGTAATGGTTTGAAGAAATCTTCTTCACTCGATAAATCTCCAACCCAAATAAACCATCCAGTTGTCCCCAAATCTGGCTGAATACGCATTCCGTGGATAGGACGAGCGCCATATTTCAAGTTTGACGAGACTCCCACCTTGAGCGATTCATCGCAAAAGAAGTACGGCACAGCAAACCTACTACATACTATTTTCTGCTGTTCATAGCTATTAATTTTCATTACTAAAATCCAAAAAATTTTCTCATTGCTTTGCCAAATGCACCTAACTGCCCTCCTTGGCTTGCAGAACAGCTTGGACAGTGGGGCTGAACTGCATCTAGTGATGCTTTGAGCATGTGTGTCCACCGCTCCATCTCTATAGTATTGCACGACCAATGGATCAATGTGATCGGCAACCTGATTGCTGGTCACCACGCCGCAATCAACACAAGGCCGGCCCTGCACAAAAGCTCTCTGTGCATCGTGTGGACCAGCTTTGGAGGGTCTGGCGTATGGAACTGTGATACCTGGATTCGGGGTAAAGCTCCCGTCAGGCACCCCTGATTTGGCGCCGCTCCCTGCAGGTCCAATCCCGTCCATAGGCAAACCTGGTACTACCGACAATACCTCAGGCTTGCCTAAATCTTCCGCCTCCTGAACCGGGATCGGTAACCCTTCTTCCTTGCGAAGCTCGTAGTCCATCTCCTCAACTACGTTCTTCTCATGCTCCTGCTGGTTATATTTCTCGCCGGCCCCGCCAATCAGGCTACCCGTCGCGGCATTCCCTCCCGCCACGCTCGCCGAAATCAACCCGATGATCTGTGCCGTGGAGATCTTCGCCTGACTCCCTGCACCACTCAGGTCGCCGACATCAAAGCGATCACTTACATAAGTCGCTAGCAGCTTGTTCGCAACTGGAGTCAATCCTTCAGCCACACCACCTGCCACCGCCCCGGCGGCGAAGTCGCCACCCTCAGCTTTCGAAATCAAACCACCGAGCAACGAATGAAGAATCAGTTTCGTAGCTTCAGCCGTTGTCACGTTCAGACTTCGCGCAACGTCATCGGCAAGATCACCCACAGCCTGGTTGCCAACAGAAGCGCCAAGGTCAACAGCGCCACCTACTGCCGCCGCACCTAGGTTCTTGGTAAAGCTCCCACCACCGATTGCGGTCGTAATTCCTGCGCTAACCAGTGCATTGGCTCCGGTGCGCAAGACCGTATTTTCGGCGTTCGCCCAACTGAGCTGTGCCGGTGAATAACCGGGACTTTGCACACCCGAGGTGATGACTTTCGATCCATTACCCGTGCCGCTGGTGTCGGGAAAATAGGTGCTGTCGACATAATCCAGCGCGCCTGCGGCAATGGCAGAAATCGCGACATTTTTTAGGTTGGCGGAACTGAACGTATCGGCCAGCGCTGCTCCAAGATTGCCTTTGTTGTTAATTACGTTAACCGCTGCGCTACTCGCCAATGACGTCAAAGCGCCTGTGGCTATCACGTTCCCTAAGCCGGCTGCCGTAGCAGCCGTGGCCGCTGTTGCAGCGGTGGTAGCGGTCGCTGCAGTTGCAGCAGTAGCAGTTGTCGCTGCGGCCATGGTCGAGCCAGCACCGACAGCACTACCGGCCGATGCCGCCAGCGTACTAGCCGCCCCAGCCGTCAAGACCGTCACCGCAATGATGATCGCCAGCATCGCCCCTTCACCGAGGCTAGAATTGCTGTACTTGAAGGAGTCATGAACCTCCTTCACCTGCTGCCAGTTCACATCACCCCGCGCCTCGGCATCCTTCAGCCACGCCAGCTTCGGATCCGCCGCCACCATGGTGTCGATCACCTGGCTGACGGTCTGCTTGTCGATCTGCTTGACGTCGATATTCAAGCCGTTGACGGCTGTGATCACCGTCTTGCCACGAGCGACCATCTCCGTCTGCTGCAGGGTCTCGTCGGTGTTGCCTTTGCCTTTGGCACTGGTCCAGGCGAGGTTCGAACTGCTTTTGGTGTGGGTCTCCTGGTCCAGGTCCTTGACCCCCTGGAAAGTGATGGCGCCGCCACTGGCAACGGTCAGGTCGTTGCCACTGTTGAGCTTGGCGGCCTGGTACAGCTGGTCGCCGTTGCTGGCCAAGGTCAGGTTGCCGCCGGTGGTGACGCTGCTGCCGACGTTGGTGGTTTGGGTGACTTCGTCGTGCTGCAGTTTCTTGCTGCCGAAGCTGCCCTTTTTCTTCATGTCGTACAGCGAGTAGCCGCTGTCTTGCGCGGCAAGCATTTGCAGCTTGTCACCGGCGTAGAGATACGCGTCGGTGCCAGCGGTGACGTTGCTTGAGGTGAGGGTCAGGTCCTGGCCGGCGCCGACGGCGACGCTGCCACCCACAGTGACCGTGCTCGCCACCTGGGTAACGTCATCGTTCTGCCACTTCTTGTGGCTGCTCGCGGTATAGCTATGCGCCTCATCCGCCGCCGACGACACACTGACGTTGTCCGTCGCCGACAACGCAACGTTGCCGCCCGCCTTCATCTGACTCGCGGTCACCGCCAGATCCCGCCCGGCGGTGATGCTCAGACCACCACCGGCGGTGACGCTGGCGCTGTCCTGCGTGGTGGTGGAGCGCGTGAACTTGCTGGTCCGGGTGCTCGCATCGATGGCTTGCGCGGCGACGATATTGACGTCGCGCCCGGCCGTGATCGTGGTGCCGGTACCACTGCTGAGCACGCCGCCGGTGTTGTTGACGTCGCGCCCGGCATTGATGGTCAGGCTACCCGCCGCTTCGACGCGGGCGGCGCTGTCGACCAGGTCGGTGCGCTCGGTGGCCGAGCCCAGGGCACTCTGGTGGGTAGTGATGCTGCGCTCGTTGCTGACATCGCCGTCGACGGCGGTCAGGCTAACATCGCGCCCGGCAATGATGCCGCCAGCGGTGTTGGTGAGGTTGTTGCCGGCCAGCAGGTCGAGGCGGCTGTCAGATTGCACCAGGCCGCTGTTGACCAGGTTGTTGCCGGCGATCGCCGACAGGCTGCCGGTGGCCTTGAGGGTACCGGCGTTGTTCAGGTCGCTGCCGGCGATCAGGTTGACGTCGGTGCCTTGTATCAGCGCGCCGTTGGCCGCCAGGCGATTGTTGGCATTGGCCAGGTAGAGCACGGGGACCAGCACGGTCTGGCCGTCGACCACTTCGCTCTGCATCCACACGATGTCATGGGTCAGGGCTGCGACTTGCTCGGAGGACAAGGCGGTGCCGACGCTGAGGTTCAGTTGCTGCTGGGCGGCGATGCCGTTGTCCATCAGGTATTTGAACTGCGCGGTGTCGCTGGTCTGGCCGTCAATGAAGCGCGCGCCGGTACGGGCAACGATGGCCTGGTCGACCAGGGTCTGTTCATAGAGACCGTCGCCCAGGCGCTTGGCGCTGGCGTCGGGATCGTAGCCCAGCGCGGCAAGCATGTAGTCCGAGCTCATGAACTGCTTGAGGTTGGTGAGCGCGGGGTTGGTTTCGATCAGGTATTTCTGCGGTTGCGACTGGGCGCTGGTGTCCGGTACCCCTTGCACGCGAGCGATGCTGGTGGTGCTGGCGCTTGGCGTCTGTGCACCGCTGATGGTGCTGGCGGTAGTGCCACTCACCGGCACCGCAAGCGCCTGGCCGGCGCTGGTGGCGGCCTGGTGTTGGCTGGTGGTCAGTTGGGTACCGCCCAGCGACCAGCTAGCGGTGGCGCCGCTCGCGGTACTGCTGCCGGTGCCGCTGAGGCGGAACAGACCGTTCTGGCCGGTGGGCAGGGTGAAGCCTGGGAGCGATACCGGATCGACTGCCTTTTGGGCCAGGTCGGGCGGCAGTTGCTGATTCAGCGACACGTGGGTAGAGAACGCGGTGCCTGCCGCGTCGGTGTTGGTACGTGGCCCGGCGCCGACGTAGTCATAGCCTACGCGGGTGACGCTGTTGTTGATCTGGTTGGCAGAGGTGATGTTGACACTGCCACCCGCCTGAATGACCGCCGCATAGTCCTGATTACTCGCCGCCAGTTGGGTGGTCTGCGCCAGGTACGTCAATTCCTTTTGGGTATCGTGAGCGATGAAGTCGCTGAGAGCGGCATCCAGACCGCTCAAGTCGCTCGGGTCATAGCCGGCGCTGTCGATCCAATACTTTTGCGTGAATTGCGTGGCGTCATTGGCCCAGCCGGACCTGTGTTCGGACCGCTCCACCCATGGCCGAGTGCCGGGCACGCATTCGCTACCCCAACCCCAACGACGCCAAAATCTGCGTACGCAGCTCCACCAGATACGGATCGTCCCGGCGCCGCGGATACCCCCGCTCCACCACGATCTCGGACTTGACCCGTGCCGGGCGGTCGCTGAAGACGATGATGCGGTTTGCCATCAGCAGTGCCTCTTCGACATCGTGGGTGACCATCAAGGCGGTATAGCCCTGGCGCTGCCACAGCTCGATCAGCTCCTTCTGCATGGCGATGCGGGTAAGCGAATCGAGCTTGCCCAGCGGCTCATCGAGAATCAGCAAACGCGGTTCATTGACCAGCGCCCGCGCCAGGGCCACGCGCTGCGCCATGCCCCCGGACAGTTGCCGCGGCCAGGCGCGGGCGAAGTCGCCCAGGTGGACCTTGGCCAGCGCCGCGTCGACCCGTTGCTCCTGGCCCTTGAGCACGCCTTGCGCCTGCAGGCCCAGGGCGACGTTGTCCCACACGCGCCGCCACGGGTAGAGGGTCGGGTCCTGGAACACCACCACGCGGCTCGGGTCCGGGCGGGTGATGGGCTGGCCGTCGCCGTTGAGGGTGCCGCGATCGGCCGGTTCGAGCCCGGCCACCAGGCGCAGCAAGGTCGACTTGCCGCACCCCGAAGGCCCGAGCAAGGCGACGAATTCCCCCGGTGCCACGTCGAGGCTGACGTTTTCCAGCACCGGCAAGGGGGTGCCGTCGATGTCGAAGGCGTGACTCAGATTTTCGATATGCAACGCCAAGCCGGTGCTGTCGGCGCTCGTCGCTGTTGCCAGGGCTACCATTTCACCGCTCCTTTCTGCCAGGCCAACAGCCGGTCACGAATCTTGAACAAGGCCGAGATCAGCCCCGAGCACGCCAGCGCCATCAGCAGCAAGGCCGCGTACATGTTGGCGTAGGCGGCCCAGCCCTGGGCCCACTGCAGGTACCAGCCGATGCCGGACTTGACGCCCATCATCTCTGCCACCACCAGGGTCGAGAACGACGCGCCCAGGCCCATGAACAGGCCAACGAACACATGGGGCAAGGCCGCCGGGATCGCCACGCGAAAAATCAGAAAGCCAGGTTTGGCGCCCAAGGTACGAGCGACGTCGTAGTAGGCCTTGTCGACGCTGGCAACGCCGGACCAGGTCAACACCGTGACCGGGAACCAGGTCGCCAGGGCGATCAGGAACACGCTGGCGCTCCAGCTGGTGGGAAACAGGAAAAAACACAGCGGCAGCAGCGCCGTCGACGGCACCGGGCCGAGGATGCGCAACAGCGGGTGCAACCAGTAGCCGATAGCCTGCGACCAGCCGATCGACACCCCGGCGATAAACCCGCACACCGCGCCCAGCAACACGCCGCTGCCCAGCAGCAGCGCCGAGTTCCACAGGCTGTCGAGCAACCGCGGCCAGTCGCTGAAATACACCGCCACCAATGCCTGCGGCGGGGCGAAGAACGGCACCGGCAGGCGCCCCAGTTTGGCGGTGAGCAGTTCCCAGATCGCCAGCCCCACGGCCAGCGCGATCAGCCAGGGCGCCAGATAGCGCAGGCGCTTGGCCAGCCGCGGTGCTCGCGGTGCCAACAGCGTCAAGGCACCGATGATCAGCGCCAACCCCAGTTCGATATTGGCCAGGCCCACGGTCCACGGCCAGTGGCGCGTGGCATCGGGATAGAAGCGGGTCAGCAGCGCGGCGGCCAGCCACGCCACCACGGCCACGGCCGGCAGCCAGCCGACGGGGGTGGACAGGCTGCGCGGGACGCTGACGCTGTGAGTCAATTCATCAACTGAAGACATCGGCGGTGATCTCCTTGGCGAACGCCACCGCGTCGGTGCTCGAGTCGAACACCTCGACGGTTTTCAGGTCGTTGACGTAGGTGACGATCTCGGTCGACAACGCTTGGCCGACTGCGTGATGACCATGGGTGTGGTCGTGCATGATCGCCTGCACCTCCGCCGCGTTGGTGTTGAGGGCGAACTTCTCGAAGCCCTTGGCGACCACGTCCGGGTGCTTCACCGAGTAGTCGTGGGCTTCGAGAATGGCCTGGGTCAAGGCCGCCGCCGCGCGCTTGTTGCCGCGCACCAGGGTGCCGCTGACACCGACCACACAGCAGGACAGGTTGGCGTATTCCTCGGACAGGTTGCTGGCCAGCTCGTGGGCCTGGCCGCCTTTGATCAAGCGATACATGAACGGGTCGCTGCCGCTGATCGCCTGCACCTCGCCCTTGTCCAGCGCGGTGCCGAGCAGGTCGGCCGGGTAGAGCTTCCATTCGACGTCCTTGACCGGATCGACGCCGTGGCGCTGCAGCAGGATGGAGAAGAAGTTGCGGTCCGGGGCGGCCATGTCGGTGACGCCGATGGCCTTGCCCTTGAGGTCGGCCAGCGAGGCGATGGCGCTGCCGTTGGCGCTGAGCAGACGCATGCAACCGCCGTGGGTACCGGCGGTGAGCTTGACGTCGAAGCCCTGCTCCAGCGCCTTGAGCCAGCGCAGGGCCATGCCGATACCGGCGTCGGCCTTGTTGGTGGCGATGGCTTCGAGCAGCACCTCGGTGGAGTTACCGAAGTTGACGAACTCGACATCCAGATTGTGCTTGTTGAAGAAGCCTTCACTGTGGGCGACCACCACCGGTGCCAGGCACACGGCGTTGAGGTTGATGGCCAGCTTGAGCTTCTGCGGGGCGTCCAGCTTGATGAAGTCGCCAGTACCGTTCGGCTCGGCCCCCGGCGCTGCGTCCGCGCTGCCATGCCCGGTGTGCTCGTGCTCGTCGGCGGCCCAGACGCTGCGCGGTGTCGACAGCAGTAGCGGGCTGGCCAGGGCCACGGCGCCGAAACCGAGCAGCTTGCGGCGCGACAACGGGTTGATAAGGGTGCGGACCATCGAAACATCTCCATATATGACGGGGGCGGCGCCGCACGTACGGTGGCCATCAATGAGTGCTCGCGCGCGGCGAGTCGGCGCCACCTTAGCACCGGCCAATGCATACGCTAAATTCATTTTATGCATATCCTAATATGCTAAATATTTAGTAATTACCTTAAAAGAAAATCGAATTTCACAGATGCGGTGGATGCTTCTAAGGTCATGGCCATTGCCCCAGCGCAGGCCTTCGTTGCGCCCTATTCGAAGATATTCCCCAACGCCTCCAACATGAGCACTCCAGCATGAGCATCGAATTCATCGGCTACATCGCCGGCCACCACAGCTCCGAAATCCACCCGCAGGTCGGCCCGGTGCTGCAACCCGACTACGTCGAGAAGGTCGCCCGTGCCCATGAAGAAGCCGGTTTCGACCGCGCCTTGGTAGCCTTCCATTCCAACAGCCCGGACAGCACCCTGATCGCCAGCCACGCCGCCAGCGTCACCAAGCAGCTGCAGTTCCTTATCGCCCACCGCCCCGGCTTCGCGGCGCCGACCCTGGCGGCCCGCCAGTTCGCCACCCTCGACACCTTCAATGGCGGCCGCACCGCGGTGCACATCATTACCGGCGGCGACGACAAGGAGCTGCGCGGCGACGGCAGCTACATCGGCAAGGACGAGCGCTATGCGCGCACCGATGAATACCTGACCGTGCTGCGCCAGGAGTGGACCAGCGAGAAGCCGTTCGACTTCAAGGGCGAGTATTACCAGTTCGAAGGCGCGCATTCGGCGGTCAAGACAGCCAAGCCGATCCCGCTGTATTTCGGTGGATCTTCGGACGCCGCGATCGAAGTGGCGGGCAAGCATGCCGATGTCTACGCCTTGTGGGGCGAGACCTACGAGCAGGTGCGTGAGGTGGTGGCACGGGTGCGGGCCGAAGCGGCCAAGCACGGTCGGCAGGTGCGTTTCAGCCTGTCGCTGAGGCCGATTCTGGCGGCGACCGAGGAGCAAGCCTGGGCCCGTGCCGAGCGGATTTTGCAGCGAGCCAAGGAAGTGGCTGCGGAAAAAGGCGTGGTGCGCCGCGAGCCGGCCAATGAAGGCTCCAAGCGTCTGCTGGCGGCTGCGGCGCAGGGTTCGCGGTTGGACAAGCGCTTGTGGACCGGCGTCGCTGGCTTGCTGGGTGCCAAGGGCAATTCGACCTCGCTGGTCGGGACTGCCGAGCAGGTGGCCGAGGCGCTGGTGGATTATTACGATCTGGGGATCACCACGTTTTTGATCCGCGGTTTCGATCCGCTGGAAGATGCCATCGATTACGGCCGTAAGTTGATTCCGCTGACCCGCCAACTGATTGCCCAGCGTGAGGCGCGGGTGGCTTGATCGATCGGTAGCGTGGTGTTGTGACTGTTGGGTTAGCCGGCGCGTTTTTTTTTGAGACTGGAGGGTGGTCCTGATTGCCCTCCAGCCTGTGCGGACTGACAGATTTCGTCAGTGCTGAGCGTCAGAGCCTCAACATTTTTGAGACCCAAATGCGTTTCGCAGATCTCTGACAGAACCTGATATCACGTTCCCTCCATCAATTTTTTGGGGGCGCAGTTCTGGATAACCCCCAGAGGGTTTGGAAGTGATCAAGTGTAAGCTGGTCATACCTATCCTCTTTCCACTTGTGACCAAAGCCTAAGCATTGTGAGTAAATAGTAGCATTTAAGGGGTGATCTTTTTTTACAAGGCTATGTATAAAATATTTACCACGCTTAGGAATTACAGGGTCTAATCTCATATCACCTGATTCAGCTCTTGGTAATAGCTCGCAAATTTTATTTGCCATATTTTTTGCCTCACCATCATCACCCCAGTTATATACTGCAGTGACCGTAATCCCTAAAGAAACAAGTCTTCCTTTTAAATTTGGCTGGGATTCTATATTTGAGATATTTTCCAGATTTTTATTGCTCCGGACTTTTTGGGCTAACAAAAACTCGTCACCCAAGACGCGAAAAAGTTTTTCAGAAGAGTTATCTATCTTGATAAAATTTCTATTGATTGAGTCTTTTAGAGCGCCGCTACTGCTGTTTTGAGTGACATTGAAAGTTTTTGTCGAAACCGTTGGCTGGTAGGGTGGCGGCACTTTTCCAATCATGGATTTACCCCTTTTACTATGAGTAGGCTATTATTTATAGGATAGCCACTAAAAAAAGTCATGCATTCAAAAAACGCTCATTCCCTGCAGTTGAGCATGGACATACTCAGCCCAGTTTCCAATTCTAAATATCTGCCCATACTGAAATTTCATTGAGTCTCTATGTGAACAATTCTAGTAGGAAATCCCCACGTCTCAACCGACGACCCACTCTCCGACTTACGCCCCGATGCATTGGCCACAGTCGGTGGACTTGCGCCTAGCAACCCGCCCCTCCACATAAACCTCTCGACGTAAAACCTTCCGCGTTCCTCCGCTTTCCCGTAGTCTCACCGCACCTTCATCGCGGACACTCCGGGCATCGCTGCACCACCATGCGCAAATTTCTCTTCTCGCTGCTGATCCTGGCCCTGCTGGCCCTGGCCGGCGCCTATGGGTACTGGGCGGCGCTGCGCCCCAACGGGCATTACCTCTCGGACCTGCGCATCCAGGTCGCGGTCGATCAGGGCAGCCCCGGGCAGAACGGCAACCTGCTCGGCATCCAGCCTGAACTCTTCCCCGGCGACTATCAGGACCCGGAACGCCTGCGCCGCAAGCTCGAAGCCTATCTGCAACACGCCCGCAACCTGGGCCTGATCAACCCCAAGACCATCGTCATCCTGCCGGAACATATCGGCAGCTGGCTGTGGATAAAAGGCGAAAAGGACGAGGTGTATCAGGCCCGCGGGCGCGACGAGGCCTTCCAGTGGCTGAGCCTGAGCAACCCGGTGCGCTTCGCCAAGGCCTGGCTCAGCGCCCGCAACGGCCATCGCGGGCGTAACGCGCGGCTGCGCATGAAGGCCGACGAAATGGCCGCTGACTATCAAGCGCTGTTCGGCGGGTTGGCCAAGGAGTTCGGCGTGACCCTGGTGGCCGGCTCCATCGTGCTGCCCACCCCTCATGTCGAACACGGCGTGCTGACCCCCGGCAATGGCTCGCTGTTCAATGTCAGCGTGGTGTTCGGCGCCGATGGCACGCCTTTGGGTACGCCTACCCATCAGGTCTTCCCAGACCGCGACAACCGCCGCCTGGTGGAGCCCGGCGACCCAAGCGATCTCGATGTGATCGACACCCCGGCCGGACGTCTGGGCGTGTTGATCGGCACCGACAGCTGGTACCCGGACAACTACCGACGCTTGCAGGCCAAGGGCGTGCAGCTGTTGGCAATCCCCGCCTTCGTCGCCGGCCCCGGCCATTGGCAGACGCCATGGCGCGGCTACAACCGCCATCCGCCGGCGGCCATGCCGTTCCAGCCCGGGGAAGTCAGCGAGCAGCAGGCCTGGCAAGGCTTGACCCAGGCCGGCCTGGCGCCCTTGGGGATCAGCGCCGGCCTGAGCGTATTCATGCACGGGCGTTTCTGGGACGTGGTCGCCGAGGGCCAGAGCTTCATCTCGCACAATGGCCAGGCCGAGGAAGCCCCGGCCGGCTTCGGTGCACGCCTGATCAACCTATGGCTGTAGCGAGGGGGTTCGCCCCCGAAAGATTCCCCGGTGCCCCCAGATGACTGACACCCGCCCGCCCTTACCGTTACGCCTCGGCGACCTCTCCGTCGGCTTCATCCACAGCCTCGCCGCAGCGATTCGCCAACTCGATCAGGACCCACTGCCACTGCTGGCCGCCTACGGCCTCGATCCCGAACGCCTGGCCAGCCCCGGCGCGCGGCTGTCGATCCCGCGTTACATGCGCCTTGGTCATGCGGCAACGCAGCTGTGCGCAGAGCCGGCACTGGGCTTGTACATGGGCGCCTGCAGCCGCCTGCCCCACGCCGGACTAGCCGGCATCACCGCCGCGCAAGCACCGACGGTGGGCGAAGCGGCCCGCGCCATGATCCGCTTCGAGCCGTTGTACGCTACCAACTACCGAGGCCAGTCGCGTTTCGATGAGGACGCGCAAGGCGCCTGGTTGCGCTTCTATTCCATCAGCCCCTACAACGCCTACAACCGCTTCGTGGTCGACGCCGTACTCAGTGGCTGGCTGGCGCAGCTGTCCAGCGTGGCGGGGGTGAAGGTGCACGCGCAACGCCTGGAGATCGAGTTCGAAGCGCCCGCCTACGCCTCTGCCTATCAACCGCTCAGCGTGACACCCGTGCAATTCGCTAGCGCCGGCAACCAGCTGCGCCTGGATCAGGCCAGCCTTGCCCTGCGCAACCCGGCGCACTGCCCAGGCACCTGGCAAGAGCTGCTGGCACTGTGTGAACAGGCGCTGGCGCAACAGACCCGCACCCGACGCCTGGGCGAACGCATCACGCAGTTGCTGGGGCCGTTGCTCAGCGGCGGGCGCGAACCGGATCTGTCCGAGGTGGCGGCGCGTCTGAAGCTGCCGGTGTGGACGCTGCGGCGGCGATTGGCGGAGGAAGGCACGCAGTTTCGCGCGATCCTCAATGACACCAGGCGCGACCTGGCCATGACCTATATCCGCGACACGGAATTGGCCTTTGGCGAGATTGCCTATCTGTTGGGGTTTGCCTCGGCGGAAGCGTTTCAGCGGGCGTTCAAGCGCTGGTGCGGGCAGACGCCCGGGGAGTTTCGGCGCGCGGCCCGAAGCGTTCCCCTGTAGCGGGATCAGAGCTCGGTGGCGTCATCGGCGGGTTCCAGCGGGTCGGTTTCGGCGGCGCGGTATTCGAGCAGTTCTTCCCAGTAATCGTCCATGCGGGACTCCTTTTCGTTGGGGTAGATGGGCGTGGGTTTATTGACCATGGACCGGACGATAAAGTGCCGCTGTGAACATTGGGTGACGGTTGGGTGGCGGGTTGGTGAAGGTGGGCCAACGCAAGGACTGACGAACATTGAGCATGCAAAAACCAGATACGCAAGCTGGCAGATCTGTGAGCTAGGCGGGAACCCTTCACCCCTGTCAGATTGGCCGGAAGATCACGATGGAGTATTGCCATGAGCCCCCAAACACAGACAACCCTACTGGCACCGAGCATAACGCAATCGGTAATAGCGGCGATCAATGGCGATGAAATTGGCGTCAGGAGCTATTCACCTTTTGGATTTTTGCAGACGGATGATTCTATCGGTTCCAGATCCGCCTTCAACGGGTGCTATCACGAGCCTGCCACCGACGTCTATCTGCTTGGAAATGGCTACCGAGCATTCAATCCACTGCTGATGCGATTCCATAGCCCTGATAGTTTTAGCCCTTTCGCAGCGGGAGGCCTTAACGCCTATGCCTACGTGGGAAATGATCCTGCGAACCGCATAGACCCGTCTGGGCATTTCAGCATTGATCCGGCTAAATTATTTCGGCGTCTTACCAGGGGAAGGACGCAGGGATCCGTGCTACTCGGGACGCCGGCTGAGTATACACGTGTAAAGATTTCCACCTACAAAATTAAAGAGGTCGGCGTACTTGGCCCAGAAGCATTTTGGTCTAGCGATTACTACAAAGGGGACAAGACCTTATTTATTCATGCACACGGTGCAACGGCCGAATCAACCTATCAAAAGACTCTGGAATTGAAGCTGCCGGACTTGCAGATTTATTGAAATCGAATAACGTTCTACCAGGAAACTATAAACGCATAAATCTTCTTTCCTGCCGTTTAGGCGCAGGGAGCGGGTATTCATTTGCCCAGGAGCTACACAACCTTACCGGACTAAAAATAAAAGCTTATGAAAATGACCTCTTCACAACCTATTCAGGTACAGACATAGCAAACATTATTTCGCGCTCAAAAAATACTCAGAAGGGCATAAAAATTCCTATCAACATCGAAAATGAGATCTACAAGTACAAACTCAAGAACGTACGTCTCGTTCAACGTGTCCGGCCCGACACCAGAGCCGAAGTGTACTCACCCAGGCGCATTCGCTAGCTTATATACGTTCATATCGAATGGCGTGATCTAAACGAGCGATGAATATAATGTATTCGTTGCTGACATCTTGTAGCGATTTATTGCTTTGTACGGGTGCCGGGGACCTTCATAGTCGTCACTGTTGTTGCCAAATAAACAACCGGATTTCGCAGTCCGCGCATCGCCAGACTTGTCAGCGCGCTCTTAGAGCGGTGTTGCTGTGAACACCCAATCGCGTCATGGCGGTTGTGAGAGGGACACCTTCGGGTGTGGCGATTTTACTTGTTTGCTCGGTCCGCGAACCCTCTCACAACTGCCACCCATCACCCCTTGTCGATGCGGTGGCACCGTTTGTTTGCATGGAGTGATATGGCTGCCAATTCCTCGCACCGCCCTTGCAACACCTCGATCCAACTCGCCGGTCTGCACGAAGACGCCACCTGCCGCGCCCGCGCTGCGCGGGACCTTGCGCAGTTGCTGACGCGAGCGACCTTTCATGATCTGGATAACCGGGATTTTTTGCGCACCTGCGAGGTGTTCGACTTTCTGCTAGGGGATGTGTGCGTGTCGTTGGCGGCGATGGAGCGGGGGCTGGCTGAAGGCGTTGGCCACAGGATGTAGCGAGGGGGCTTGCCCCCGATTGGGCCGGTCTAACACACCGTGGCACATCATTTCCAGCCTGTAGGGGGCAATCTCCTCAATACAAGGTGGATCGCCCATCGTGCACGGCTCCGAGCTCTATCAAGTAGCGAGGCCTAAGCTCGGTTGCGTCGTCGGCAGGTCAAGCGGGTCGGTCTCGGCGGCGCGGTATTCGAGCAGTTCTTCCCAGTAATCGTCCATGCGGGACTCCTTTTCGTCGTGGTAGATGGGCGTGGGGTTATTGACCATGGACCTGACGATAAAGTGCCGCTGTGAACATTGGGTGACGGTTGGGTGGCGGGTTGGTGACGGTGGGCCAGTGGAAGGGCTGACAAGCGCTATGCATGCAAAAATCAGATCCGCAAGCTGTCAGATCTGTGAGCTAGACGGGAACCCTTCATCCTGTCAGGTTGACTGGAAGATCACGATGGAGTATCGCCATGAGCCCCCAAGCACAGACAACCCTATTGGCACCAAGCATAACGCAATCGGTAATAGCGGCGGTCAATAGGGATAAAATTGGCGTCAGGAGCTATTCACCTTTTGGTTTTTTGCAGACGGATGATTCTATCGGCTCCACGTGCGCATTCAACGGGAGCTATCATGAGCCTGCCACTGACATCTATCTGCTTGGAAATGGCTACAGAGCATTCAATCCACTGCTGATGCGATTCCATAGCCCTGATAGTTTTAGCCCTTTCGCAGCGGGAGGCCTCAACGCCTATGCCTACGTGGGAAATGATCCTGCAAACCGCATAGACCCGTCTGGGCATTTCAGCATTAATCCGGTTAAATTATTTCGGCGTCTTACCAAGGGGAGTAAGCAAGGATCTGTGCTAGTCGGAACAATGGCTGACAATATACCGGTGAAGACTTCCACCTATAAAATAAAAGAGGTCGGCGTACTTGGCCCAGAAGCATTTTGGTTTAGTGATTACTACAAAGGGGACAAGACCCTATTTATCACTGGAGACGGCGGCAACGGCATATTCCAACTATCGATCAACCAGAGGATTGAAGCTGCCGAGCTTGCGCAATTACTGAAAACAAATAACGTTCTACCAGGCAACTATAAACGCATACATCTTTTAAGCTGCCGCTTGGGCGAAGAGAACGGGCATTCATTTGCCAAAGATCTACACAACTCCACTGGACTCAAAATAAAAGCTTATAAAAATTACTTTTCCAAAATCTTTTTACCTAACAATCCTCAAGGAATTATTTCAAGCCTACCAAATATCCAGCCGAACTTAAAAATACCTATTAATCTAAAACTCACTATAATCAAATTCAAAGCCAAGCATATACGTCACGCTCGAAATGTCCAGCTAGACTCTGATGTTGAGGTATACTCACCTAATCACATTCGTTAGTTTTATATACATGCACATCAAATGGTGCAGCCTAAACAAACGATGACCATGACATATTCATCACTAACATCTTGTAGCGATTATCGCTTCGTGCGGATGCCGAAGACCTCAATAGTCGCCGCCATCGTTGCCAAATCAACGACCGGATTTCGCCGTCCGCAAGATCAGGCTCACCAACACCATCTTCGAATGGCATTGCTGTGAATACGCAGTCGCGTTATGGCGGTTGTGGGAGGGACACCTTCGGGTGTGCGATTTTAATTGTTTGCTCGGTCCGCGAATCCTCTCACAACTGCCACCCATCACCCCTTGTCGATGCGGTGGCACCGTTTGTTTGCATGGAGTGATATGGCTGCCAATTCCTCGCACCGCCCTTGCAACACCTCGACCCAACTCGCCGACCTGCACGAAGACGCCACCTGCCGCGCCCGCGCTGCCCGGAACCTTGCGCAGTTGCTGACGCGAGCGACCTTTCATGATCTGGATAACCGGGATTTTTTGCGCACCTGCGAGGTGTTCGACTTTCTGCTGGGGGATGTGTGCGTGTCGTTGGCGGCGATGGAGCGTGGGCTGGCTGGAGGCGTTGGCCACAGGATGTAGCGAGGGGGCTTGCCCCCGATTGGATTGGTCTGACACACCGTGGTGCATCAGTTCCGGCCTATCGGGGGCAAGCCCCCTCGCTACAGGGTCAGCCGGGGTTTCGGGGGTGAGGCCACGGGGCAGCCAGGGTTTTAGGGTGAGGCCACAGGGTCAGCCGGGATCTGTGCTGGGAGGCAAGTTCGACCAGAGTGGGTATCGGATTTTTACGCCGACAGACCCTGCCCTTCAAGGAAGCTGACGAACTGGTCTTCATCCAGCACCTTGAGCCCCAGTTCGTTGGCCTTGGCCAGTTTCGAGCCGGCGCCGGGGCCGGCGACCACGCAGTGGGTCTTGGCCGATACCGAACCCGCCACCTTTGCGCCGAGGCTTTCAAGTTTGTCCTTGGCGACGTCACGGCTCATGCGCTCCAGGCTGCCGGTGAGCACCCAGGTCTGCCCAGCGAGCGGTAGCCCTTCGACCACCTTCTTCTCGCTGGCCCAGTGCATGCCGAAGGCCAGCAGTTGTGCTTCGATGCGTTTGGCCAGATCGGCGTTGGCGTCGACGGCAAAAAAGTCCGCGACCGCCTTGGCCGGTTTCTCGTTGAGCGCCTGACGCAGGTCGATACCATCGGCGGCCAGAATCTTCTCCAGCGAACCGAGCTTGTCCGTCAATTTTTGCGCCCCGGTCGGCCCGATCGACGGGATATGCAGCTTGTCGATCAACCCCGCCAAGGTGGTGCTGGCGGCGAACTCGGCGCTCAACTCGCCCTGATCCTGAATCTGCAGTTGGCCCACCAGGGCGTCGATGACGTCCTGGTTATGCGGATCCTGGAAAAACTCATTGATCTCGAATGCCACCTCCAAGCCCACATCCGGCAGGTAGGTCAGCACCTGCGGCATGGCCTGACGGATGCGCTCCAGCGAACCCAAGGAGCGCGCCAGCACCTTGGCGGTCTCTTCGCCCACGTCGGGGATCCCCAGCGCGTAGATGAAGCGGGCCAGACCCGGGCGGCGGGCGGCATCGATAGCGGCGATCAAATTGCGGCTGGAGACTTCGGCAAACCCTTCCAGCTCCACCACCTGCTCGAAGGTCAACTTGAACAGATCGGCCGGCGAGCCCACCAGATTCTCATCCACCAGTTGCTCGACGATCTTCTCGCCCAGGCCGTCGATGTCCATGGCGCGGCGCGAGACGAAATGCGAGATCGCCTGCTTGAGCTGCGCGGCGCAAGCCAGGCGGCCGGTGCAGCGGTACACCGCGCCGGCGCTGACGGTTTCCTTGCCCTTGCTGCGCTTGACCAGCAACGTCGGCTCCACCGGCGAGCCGCACACCGGGCACTGCTCGGGGATGTGCACGTCGCGGGCGCTGTCGGGGCGGCGTTCGAGCACCACTTGCATGACCTGCGGAATCACGTCGCCGGCGCGGCGGATGATCACCGTGTCGCCGATCTTGACCCCCAGCCGGGCGATCTCGCCCATGTTGTGCAAGGTCGCGTTGGACACGGTCACGCCCGCGACCTTGACCGGCTTGAGCCGCGCCACCGGGGTGACGGCGCCGGTGCGGCCGACCTGGAACTCGACATCGAGCACCTCGGTGAGCTCTTCCATGGCCGGGAACTTGTGGGCGATGGCCCAGCGCGGTTCCCGGGCGCGGAAGCCCAGTTCACGTTGCGCGGCGATGCTGTTGACCTTGAACACCACGCCATCGATTTCATAGGTCAAGGCACTGCGTCGCGCGCCGATGTCGCGGTAGTAGTCCAGGCACTCTTCGATGCTCTTGGCGACCTTCAGCTCGCGGCTGATGGGCATGCCCCACTGTTGCAACTGCTTGAGGTTGTCGATGTGGGTGGTGGCGATGTCCGCCGTCACCTGGCCGAGGCCGTAGCAGCAGAATTCCAGCGGGCGGCTGGCGGTGATCTTCGAGTCGAGCTGGCGCAGGCTGCCGGCGGCGGCGTTGCGCGGGTTGGCGAAGGTCTTGGCGCCGAGCTCGGCCTGGGTCTCGTTGAGGCGCTCGAAGCCGGCCTTGGACATGAACACTTCGCCGCGCACCTCCAGCAGCGCCGGCCAGCCGCTGCCTTTGAGCTTGAGCGGGATGTTGCGCACGGTGCGCACGTTGACGCTGATGTCTTCGCCGGTGGTGCCGTCGCCGCGGGTGGCGCCGCGCACCAGTTGGCCGTCTTGATACAGCAGACTGACGGCCAGGCCATCGAGCTTGGGCTCGCAGCTGTATTCCAGGCTGCGGGCGAACAGGTCGCCGCTGGGCTGGTCGAGGCCTTCGTGGACGCGGCGGTCGAACTCGCGCAGGTCGTCGTCTTCGAAGGCGTTGCCGAGGCTGAGCATGGGGATTTCGTGGCGCACCTGGCTGAATGCCGTGAGGGCGGCATTGCCGACGCGTTGGGTCGGCGAGTCAGGCGTGACCAGCTGCGGGTGCTCGGCCTCCAGGGCCTTGAGTTCGCGGAACAGGCGGTCGTACTCGGCATCCGGAATGCTCGGTTCGTCGAGCACGTGGTAGCGGTAGTTGTGCTCGTCCAGTTCGGTGCGCAGCTCAAGGATGCGGGTTTCGGCAGCGTTCATGGGGGCTCTCGCAATGCAAGAGAGCAGCCGGGGCTGCTCTCTCGGGTGTTCTATATTCGGCGACCTACCCTGTGGTGAGGGGGCTTGCTCCCGAGGGCTAGGGCTGCCGTGGGCGGTGTCAGTTAGGGCCTCTCGGGGGCAAGCCCCCTCACTACAGGGTTAGGGCTGCCGTGGGCGGTGTGTCAGTTAGGGCCTTTCGGGGGCAAGCCCCCTCGCTACAGGGTTGGGCCCGGTATCCGCATTGAATCGAGTTCAGCGTTTCTGGGTCAGGGCGCGGCGTTCGAATTCGACAATGCGTTGACGGTAGTGTTCGATGGTTTGCGCGGTGAGGACGCTGCGCTGGTCATCCTTGAGTTCGCCATCCAGCTCGAACGCCAGCTTGCGCGCGGCGGCGACCATCACGTCGAACGCCTGCTTGGGATGACGCGGGCCCGGCAAGCCGAGGAAGAAGCTCACCGCTCGGGTACTGAAGTGGTCGATGTCGTCGAGATCGAACACCCCAGGTTTGACCGCGTTGGCCATCGAGAACAGCACTTCGCCGTTGCCGGCCATGCTCTCGTGGCGATGGAAGATGTCCATCTCGCCGAAGCGCAGGCCGCTTTCCAGAATGTTCTGCAGCAGCGCCGGGCCCTTGAAGCCGCTTTCGCTGCGCGAGATCACGCTGATCACCAGCACTTCTTCAACCGGCGGCAAGTCCCGCGCTTCGCCATTGAACGAGGATACCGGGCTGTCGTCCGGGAAGTCGTCGTCGCGGCTGCTGAAGCTAGGCTCGTCGAGGTCGAGCTTGAGGTTCATGTCGGGTGCCGGTGCCTCGTTCTGACGCTTGGCGCGCTTGGGCGCCTCGCGGCTCTCGCGGGCCGGAGCCGACATCGATGGCAAGTCGTGTTCATCGAGCTGCGGCTCGCGCGGCTCGTCGAGCACGCGCGACGGGCCCAGCACCTCTGGACTGCTGTCGTCATCCGGTAAATTGGAGAGACTGCGGTCGAGCCTGAACTTGAGCTTGCCTTTGCTGCCGCGCATCCGGCGCCAGCCGTCAAAAAGGATACCGGCGATGACTATGACGCCGATAACGATCAGCCATTCGCGCAGACCGAATTCCATGTAATCCCGTGCCTCTAATAAAAAATGCTGAAAAACAAGGGTTTAAACCCCTTTAAAACGTGGCGCCAAGCCTATGTTCTGACAGGCGTTTTACCCACGCACGAAATATTTAGCTAAAACTAGCACGACCTGTGTCAACTTTACACCGTCTGTCGCACATGGCCGCTACAAAGCCGGCTTTTAGCGTCAGAAACTGCCGATTCAAGCGTCTACCAGAGCCATTGCCTCTTCAACGTCCACGGCCACCAGTCGCGAGCAACCCGGTTCGTGCATCGTCACCCCCATCAGTTGATCGGCCATTTCCATGGCGATCTTGTTGTGGGTGATATAGATGAACTGCACCGTCTGCGACATCTCCTTGACCAGCCGCGCATAGCGCCCCACGTTGGCATCGTCCAACGGCGCGTCGACCTCGTCGAGCATGCAGAACGGCGCTGGATTGAGCTGGAAAATCGAAAAAACCAGGGCCAATGCCGTCAATGCCTTTTCGCCACCGGAAAGCAAATGGATGGTGCTGTTCTTCTTGCCGGGCGGACGGGCCATGATTGTGACCCCTGTATCGAGTAAATCTTCGCCCGTCAGTTCCAAATAAGCGCTGCCACCGCCGAAAACTTTCGGAAAAAGCGCCTGCAGCCCGCCATTCACCCGGTCGAAGGTGTCCTTGAAGCGGTTGCGGGTTTCCTTGTCGATCTTGCGAATGACGTTTTCGAGAGTGTCGAGGGCTTCCACCAGGTCGGCGTTCTGTGCATCCAGGTAGCGTTTGCGTTCTGACTGCTGCTGGTACTCGTCGATGGCCGCAAGGTTTATCGCGCCCAGGCGCTGGATGCGCGCGTTGATGCTTTCGAGTTCCTGCTCGGCGTCCTTTTCGTTGGCGGTGGGCTCAAGAGTGGCGATCACCCCGTGCAGGTCGTAGCCGTCGGCCAGCAGTTGGTCCTGCAAGGCCGTGCGGCGCACGCTCAGGGCCTGCCATTCCATGCGCTGCTGCTCCATCTGGCCGCGAATCAGCTGCGATTGCTGCTCGGCCTGGGTGCGGCGCTTCTCGGCTTCGCGCAGTTCGCGGTCGGCGTCTTCGAGGGCGTTCTTGGCGATGCGCATTTCGTCGTCGACGGCCATGCGCCGTTCCAGCAGTTCTTCGAGCTTGAGGCGCAGTTCTTCGAGCGGCGCCTCGCCCTCCTCCAGGCCCAGGTTGAGTTGCTCGAAGCGCTCGCTCAGCCGCTCCGATTGCTGCTCCAGACGCTCCAGCGCCTGGCGCGTAGAGGCATGCTGGGCGCGCAACGAACCGAGGCGCACGGCCAGTTGATGGGCGTTGTCCTTGTGCTGGCGGGCGTCCTGGCGCACCCGGTCGAGGCGCTCGCGCAAGGTGTCACGCTGTGCCAGCAGCAGCTCGCGTTGCTCGGTGTCCAGGGCCATGGCGTCGAGGGCGTCTTGCAGCTGCAGGCGCGACTCGCCGACGGATTCGGTTTCCAGCGCACGTTGCTCGGCCAGCTCGGCGAGCTCTTCGTCGAGGCGGCGACGACGCAGGGTCAGCTGTTCGGCCTTGGCCTTGCTGGCGGACAGCTGCGCCTTGAGCTCGCCCTGGTGGCGCGCCTGTTCCTGCAATTGGCGGCGCGTGTGCTCGCGGCTTTGTTCATCCTGTTGTTGTTGCTCGCGCAGCTGCTGCAACTGCTCGTCGAGGGTTGCAAGGCTGGCTTCGCGGGCTTCGCGTTCGAATTCGGCGTCTTTCAGTTCCTGCGCGCGGGCGAGCACGCCGCTGTGAGCGTCGCTGGCGCGGGAGACTCGCAGAAAGTGCCGGCCGACCCAGTAGCCGTCGCGGCTGATGAGGCTTTGGCCGTCGGTGAGATTGGTGCGTGCGGCCAAAGCGTCGTCAAGGGTTTCCACGGGGATGATGTTGGCCAGCCATGGGGCCAGATCCAGTGAACTCTCCACTTTGTCGAGTAGGGTCTCTCGGGCCCCTTCGCGGGCAAGCCCGGCTCCTACAGGATCTGCGCTCCCCTGTAAGAACTGGGCTGAGTCAGGATTCGCGGTCCCTTGTGGGAGCTGGGTGCGCGTTCGGCGGCGAAGGGGCCCGCCCACCAGACGCAAATCCCCCTGCTCGAACCCGGCCAGTTCCAGCCCGGCGAAGTCATCCACCAGCACCGCCTGCAGATCGGCGCCCAGCACCGTTTCCACCGCCAGCTCCCAACCCGCCTCGACCTGCAAACCCTCGGCCAGGCGCGGACGCTGATCCAGACCCTGCTCGCGCAGCCACTCGGCGGTCCCGGTGCCGGGGTCGAGCGCGGCCTGCTGCAAGGCCTCCAGCGACGCGAGTCGGCCATTAAGGCGCTGCAATTCGCCCTGCGCCTGCTGTTGATCACGGGTGGCGGCCTGCAGTTGCTGGCGCGTCTGCTCCAGGCGCTCGCCCTGCTGTTCGGCGGTGAGTTGCAGTTCTTCGAGCAGCAGGTCGGTGCTGGCCAGCTGTTCGCTCAATTCGAGAATGGCCGCGTCTTGCGGATCGGCGGCCAACAGTGCCAACTCTTCGGCCAGGCGGCGCTGCCGTTCGGCAAGGCGCTCTATCGATTGCTCGAGTTGCTGGATGCGCGCCTGCTGCACCTCGGCCTGGCGCCGCGGCTCGGCGGAGCGGGTATTGAAGGTGTCCCACTGCTCCTGCCAGCCGTGCATGCCCAGCTCGGACTCTTCCAGCGCGGCGGCGGCTTCCTCGGCGGCGGCGCTGGTCATCTCCTGCTCGGGTTCGAGCATTTCCAGCTCCTCACCCAGGGTGGCGAGCAAGGTGCGGTCGTGGCCCAGGTGCGATTCGGTCTCCTGGCGCGCCTGCTCGGCTTCACGCAGATCGTCCTGCAGCTGGCGCAGGCGCTGCTGGCCATGCTGGATGCTCTGTTCGACCCGGGCGATATCGCCGCCCACGGAATAGAACCGCCCCTGCACCAGATTGAAGCGCTCGGACAGGTCGTGGTGCCCATCGCGCAAGCGCTCGATGCTCGCATCGGCATTGCGCTGCTCGGCCACCAGCGATTCGAAACTGACCTCCTGGTTGCCGATCACCCCTTCGCGCTGGCTGACCTGCTCGTTGAGCGCCTGCCAGCGCAACGCCGACAGCTGCGCCTTGAGCTGGCGCTCTTCGGCCTTGTACTGCTGATACTTTTCCGCCGCCTGGGCCTGGCGCTGCAAGCGTTCGAGCTGGCGTTCGAGCTCTTCGCGCAGGTCGGTCAGGCGTTCGAGGTTCTCGTGGGTGCGGCGGATACGGGTTTCGGTTTCGCGGCGGCGCTCCTTGTACTTGGAGATGCCGGCGGCTTCTTCGATGAAGTTGCGCAGGTCCTCGGGTCGCGCCTCGATCAGCTTGGAGATCATCCCCTGTTCGATGATCGAGTAGCTGCGCGGGCCCAGGCCGGTGCCGAGAAAGATGTCGGTGATGTCCCGGCGCCGGCACTTGGTGCCATTGAGGTAATAGGTGTTCTGCGCGTCGCGGGTGACCTTGCGGCGGATGGAGATCTCCGCGTAGGCGGCGTATTCGCCCACCAGGGTGCTGTCGCTATTGTCGAAGATCAGCTCGATACTGGCCTGGCTGACGGGCTTGCGGCTGGTGGAGCCGTTGAAGATGACGTCGGTCATCGACTCGCCGCGCAGGTTCTTGGCCGAGCTCTCGCCCATCACCCAGCGCACGGCGTCGATGATGTTGGACTTGCCGCAGCCATTGGGGCCGACCACCGCCGCCATGTTGCTGGGGAAGTTGACGGTGGTGGGATCGACGAACGACTTGAACCCCGCCAGCTTGATCGACTTGAGCCGCACGGTCAGCCGGCCTTGAGCGCGGACAGCACCAGCTGGCAGCTGCGCGCGCCGTACTCGGTGAGCACTTCGCGCACGCGCAGCTGGTCGCGGGCCACCACGGCCTCGAGCAATTGGCCGAACAGCGCCATGTATTCGTTCATCGAGGCCTTGCGTTGTTCGAGGGCCAGGTAATAGTTGCGGCTCATGGCGGGTTGCAGGTTCTCGACGGTTTCTTGCAGATAGGGGTTGTCGGCGAAGGAGAACGCCGCGCGCATGACATTGAAGCTGTCATCGACGAACGCGGTGATGTCGCGACGCGCCTCGGCTTCCTTGAGGCGCTGCTGGATCACCAGGAACGGCGCGAGGTCGGCCTCGACCTTCCAGCGCTGGGCCACGGCGATGCCGAGCAGGATATACATTTCGCTCATCAGGGTGCACAGGCTCTGCACCTTGTGGGCGCTCAGTTCGCTGACCTGGGCGCCGCGGCGTGGGGAAATCACGATCAGGTGCCGGCGCTGCAGGATCAGCAACGCCTCGCGCACCGAGCCACGGCTGACATTGAGGGCCTGGGTGACCTTCTGTTCCTGTATGCGCTCGCCGGGTTTGAGCTCGCCGCGAATGATGCGCTCGGCCAGGTAATGGGCAATCTGCTCGGAAAGGCTGTCCGGTGCCTTGAACGTCATGGCTATCCTTCATCAATCAGTCAACGGTGCAAGCGGCGCAGTGTACCGCAATTGCTGGCCCTAAGCGGAGTGCGGGTTGGCATGGAATAAGCAGCCATTTAGCGATGACCGACAGGTAGCGGGGGGGCTTGCCCCCGAAAATCGGTGTCGGGTTTATCGGGGGCAAGCCCCCCCGCTACAGGGTTGGTTCATATTTCCTGACTCAAAAGTCAGAAAATTATTGACCGCTGTGATCGCAGCCGTCTAAATTCCGCCCCAGCAGCGGTCCATACTTAGAACAGCAGCGCGCACGAGGCCTACCGTGATCCAGTTTCTTCTCAACCAGCAATTGCGCAGCGAGCATGCCCTGGACCCCAACATGACGGTGCTGGAGTACCTGCGCGAGCATCTGCATAAATCCGGCACCAAAGAGGGCTGCGCCAGCGGTGACTGCGGCGCCTGCACCGTGGTGGTCGGCGAGCTGGAGGTCGACCACGAGGGTCGCGAGCACATTCGTTATCGCAGCCTCAATTCGTGCCTGACCTTCGTCGCCGCCTTGCACGGCAAGCAACTGCTCAGCGTTGAAGACTTGCAGCATCAAGGGCAATTGCACAGCGTGCAGCAGGCCATGGTCGACTGCCACGGCTCACAGTGCGGCTTCTGCACCCCGGGCTTCGTCATGTCGTTGTTCGCCCTGCAGAAGAACAGCGACGGCGCCGACCTGCTCCAGGCTCAGGAAGCCCTGGCGGGCAATCTGTGCCGCTGCACCGGCTACCGGCCGATCCTCGCCGCCGCCGAGCAGGCCTGCTGCCAGGCCCGGCCGGACCAGTTCGACGCCCGCGCGGCCAGCACCATCGCCCAGCTCAAGGCCATCGCGCCGCAAGCCACTGCCGAGCTGGCAGACGCCGACAAGCGCTGCCTGCTGCCCCTGACCGTGGCCGACCTCGCCGAGCTCTACAGCCAGCAGCCCGATGCCCGGCTGCTGGCCGGCGGTACCGACCTGGCGCTGGAAGTCACGCAATTCCACCGGCCGCTGCCAGTGATGATCTATGTCGGCAATGTCGCCGAGATGAAACGCATCGACAGCTTCGCCGACCGCCTGGAAATCGGCGCCGCCACACCACTCACCGACTGCTATGCGGCGCTGGCCGCTGAATACCCGGACTTCGGCGCCCTGCTGCAGCGCTTCGCCTCCCTGCAGATCCGCAACCAGGGCACGCTGGGCGGCAATATCGGCAACGCCTCGCCCATCGGCGATTCGCCGCCGCTGCTGATCGCCCTCGGCGCGCAGGTGCAGCTGCGCCAAGGCGAAAGCACCCGTACCCTGCCCTTGCAGGACTACTTCATCGACTATCGGGTGACGGTGCGCCAGCCCGGCGAATTCATCGAAAAGATCATCGTGCCCCGTGCCGACGCGGCCTGGCGCTTCAGGGCGTACAAGCTCTCGAAGCGTCTGGATGACGATATCTCCGCGGTGTGCGCGGCGTTTAACCTGCGCATCAGCGACGCTGTGATCGGCGAAGCGCGCCTGGCGTTCGGCGGCATGGCGGCGATTCCCAAACGCGCCCGTGCTGCCGAAGCGGCGCTGATCGGACAGCCCTGGAGCTCGGCCACCATCGAAGCCGCCTGCGCCGCCCTGGCCGAAGATTTCACGCCCCTGTCGGACTTTCGCGCCAGCAAGGAATACCGCCTGCTGAGCGCGCAGAACCTGCTGCGCAAGTACTTCATCGAGCTGACCACGCCCCACGTCGAAACCCGGGTGACCGCCTATGTCTAATCCCCACGTCATCAAGACCCAGGAACAAATGGCCGCGCTGTTCGCCCAGGGCCTGACCACCGGCGTCGGCCGCAGCGTCAAGCACGACAGCGCCGATAAACACGTGACCGGCGAGGCGATCTACATCGACGATCGCCTGGAATTTCCCAATCAGCTGCATGTGTACGCGCGCCTGTCCGACCGCGCCCACGCGCGCGTCCTCAGCATCGACACCGCGCCCTGCTACGCCTTCGAGGGCGTGCGTATCGCCATCACCCACGAGGATATTCCCGGCCTCAAGGACATCGGCCCGCTGCTGCCGGGCGATCCGCTGCTGGCGATCGATACCGTGCAGTTCGTCGGCCAGCCAGTGCTCGCGGTGGCCGCCTGCGATCTCGACACTGCACGCCGTGCGGCCATGGCCGCGGTCATCGAGTATGAAGACCTGGAGCCGGTGCTGGACGTGGTCGAGGCGCTGCGCAAACGCCACTTCGTGCTCGACAGCCACACTCACCAGCGCGGCGATTCGGCCGGCGCCCTGGCCAGCGCCCCGCATCGCCTGCAGGGCAACCTGCACATCGGCGGCCAGGAGCACTTCTACCTGGAAACGCAGATTTCTTCGGTCATGCCCAGCGAAGACGGCGGCATGATCGTCTACTGCTCCACGCAGAACCCCACCGAGATCCAGAAGCTGGTGGCCGAAGTGCTGGCAGTGCCGATGAACAAGGTGGTGGTCGACATGCGCCGCATGGGCGGCGGCTTCGGCGGCAAGGAAACCCAGGCTGCCAGCCCGGCCTGCCTGTGCGCGGTGGTGGCGCGCCTGACCGGGCAACCGACCAAGATGCGCCTGCCGCGGGTCGAAGACATGCTGATGACCGGCAAGCGTCATCCGTTCTACATCGAATACGACGTCGGCTTCGATGACAGCGGCCGCCTGCACGGTATTGCCCTGGACCTGGCCGGCAACTGCGGCTGCTCGCCGGACCTGTCGGCCTCGATCGTCGACCGTGCGATGTTCCACGCCGACAACGCCTATTACCTAGGCGATGCGACCATCAACGGCCATCGCTGCAAGACGCATACAGCGTCCAACACCGCCTACCGCGGCTTCGGCGGCCCGCAGGGCATGGTCGCCATCGAAGAGGTGATGGACCGTATCGCCCGGCATCTGGGCGTCGACCCGCTGCAGGTGCGCAAGGCCAACTATTACGGCAAGACCGAGCGCAACGTCACCCACTATTACCAGACGGTGGAGCACAACCTGCTCGAAGAGATGACCGCCGACCTCGAGGCCAGCAGCGATTATCACCAGCGCCGCGAATCGATCCGCCAGTACAACGCCCACAGCCCGATCCTCAAGAAGGGCCTGGCGCTGACGCCGGTCAAGTTCGGCATCTCCTTCACCGCCAGCTTTCTCAATCAGGCCGGTGCGCTGATCCACATCTATACCGACGGCAGCATTCACCTGAACCATGGCGGGACCGAGATGGGCCAGGGCCTCAACGTCAAGGTCGCGCAGGTGGTGGCCGAGGTGTTCCAGGTCGATATCGAGCGCATCCAGATCACCGCCACCAATACCGACAAGGTGCCGAACACCTCGCCCACCGCGGCCTCCAGCGGCGCCGACCTCAATGGCAAGGCCGCGCAGAACGCCGCGCAGACGCTCAAGCAGCGGCTGGTGGAGTTCGCCGCGCGGCATTATCGGGTCAGCGAAGAGGACGTCGAGTTTCGTAACGGCCATGTGCGCGTGCGCGAAGAGCTGTTGAGTTTCGAGACCCTGGTGCAGCAGGCGTATTTCGCCCAGGTGTCGTTGTCGAGTACCGGTTTCTACAAGACCCCGAAGATTTTCTACGATCGCTCCCAGGCGCGTGGACGGCCGTTCTATTACTTCGCCTACGGCGCGGCTTGCGTCGAGGTCATAGTCGATACCCTGACCGGCGAGTACAAGCTGCTGCGCACCGACATCCTCCACGACGTGGGCGCCTCCTTGAACCCGGCCATCGATATCGGCCAGGTCGAAGGCGGCTTCATCCAGGGCATGGGCTGGCTGACCACCGAGGAGCTGGTGTGGAACAGCAAGGGCAAGCTGATGACCAGCGGCCCGGCCAGCTACAAGATCCCGGCGGTGGCGGACATGCCCATCGACCTGCGCGTGACTCTGGTGGAGAACCGCAAGAACCCCGAGGACACGGTGTTCCATTCCAAGGCCGTGGGCGAACCGCCGTTCATGCTCGGTATCGCTGCCTGGTGCGCGATCAAGGATGCGGTGGCGAGCCTTGGGGACTACCGCCTGCAACCGAATATCGACGCCCCGGCAACCCCGGAACGGGTGTTATGGGGTTGTGAGCAGATGCGCCGGGCGGTGGCTGGGGCGAGTGAACGCCAAGCCCACGAGGAATCGCTGCCGCTATGAGTATTCACCCTGTAGCGAGGGGGCTCGCCCCCGATCGCGTACGCATCACAGTCCATCTGGATCTGACCCGCCCCATCGGGGGCAAGCCCCCTCGCTACAGGAGTCTGCGCCCATGAACAACTGGATCAGCGCCCTCGCCGACCTGCAAGCCCGGGGCGAAGCCTGCGTATTGGTGACCATCATCGAGGAGCTCGGCTCGACGCCGCGCAATGCCGGCTCGAAGATGGTAGTCAGCGCCCGCCAGCTGTTCGACACCATCGGCGGTGGCCACCTGGAATACGAGGCCATGCGTATCGCCCGCGAGATGCTCGACAACGGCCAGCAAGGGCCGCACCTGCAGCGCTTCAGCCTCGGTGCCAGCCTGGGCCAGTGCTGCGGCGGCGCCACGGTATTGCTGTTCGAGCCCATGGCTGCGGTGCAGGCGCAGATCGCCGTGTTCGGCGCCGGCCACGTCGGCCGCGCGCTGGTGCCGCTGCTCGCCAGCCTGCCGTGCCGGGTGCGCTGGATCGATTCGCGCGAGCAGGAGTTCCCGGAGCAGATCCCGGCCGGTGTGATCAAGGTGGTCACCGAGGACCCGGTCGACGAAGTCGATGACCTGCCGGCCGGCAGCTATTGCATCGTCATGACCCACAATCACCAGCTCGATCTGGAATTGAGCGCGGCGATCTTGAAGCGCAATGATTTCACCTGGTTCGGCCTGATCGGTTCGAAGACCAAGCGCGCCAAGTTCGAACACCGGCTGCGCGACCGCGGCTTCGAACCGGCGGCGCTGCAGCGCATGCGTTGCCCGATGGGCCTGGCCGAGGTCAAGGGCAAGCTGCCGATCGAGATTGCGGTGTCGATCGCCGCGGAGATCATCGCCACCTATAACGCCAATTTCGGTACCACCCGCCTGCGTAGCGGCGAGCCTGTGGCGCAGTTGCTGCCGGTGTCGCGACGCGCCCAAACCAGCACCTGAGCACTTCCCTGTAGCGAGGGGGCTTGCCCCCGACAACAGCCTGTCAGTCGATGCGGCTTGGCTGACACACTTATCGGGGGCAAGCCCCCTCGCTACACACCAAGCCATCTGCGTGAGACCCGACCATGAGTTCTACCCGTACCGCCTACCGCGCCGCCATCCTGCACAGCATCGCCGACCCGGCCGAGGTCGGCATCGAGGCGTCTTATGAATACTTCGCCGACGGCGTGCTGCTGGTCGAAGACGATCTGATCAAGGCCGTCGGCCCCGCTGAAACGCTATTGCCAACCCTGGGCGACATCGAACTGATCGAGTACGAAAACGCTCTGATCACCCCCGGCTTCATCGACACCCACATCCACTTCCCGCAGACCGGCATGGTCGGTGCCTACGGCGAGCAACTGCTGGACTGGCTCAACAACTACACCTTCCCGTGCGAAAGCCAGTTCGGCGACAAGGCCCATGCCGACCAGGTGGCCGAAATCTTCCTCGCCGAACTGCTGCGCAACGGCACCACCACCGCGCTGGTGTTCGCCAGCATGCACCCGGAGTCGGTGACCGCGCTGTTCGAGGCCGCCGAGCGCCGCAACCTCCGGCTGATCACCGGCAAGGTGATGATGGACCGCAACGCCCCGGATTACCTGACCGACACCGCCGACAGCAGCTACACCCAAAGCAAGGCGCTGATCGAGCGCTGGCATGGCAAAGGCCGCCTGCACTACGCGGTGACGCCGCGTTTCGCGCCCACCAGCACCCCGGAACAGCTCAGCCTGGCCGGGCAACTGCTGAGCGAGCACGAGGGCCTGTACATGCAGACCCACATCAGCGAGAACGTCAAGGAAGTGGAATGGGTCAAGGCGCTGTTCCCCGAGCGCAAAAACTACCTGGACGTCTACGACCACTATCAGTTGCTGGGCGAGCGCTCGGTGCTGGCCCATGGCGTGCACCTGTGCGATGACGAATGCGCGCGGCTGGCCGAGACAGGGTCAGCGATCGCCTTCTGCCCGACCTCGAACCTGTTCCTCGGCAGCGGCCTGTTCAACCTGCCCCAGGCCGAGCGCTTCAAGGTCAACGTCGGCCTGGGCACGGACGTCGGCGGCGGCACCAGCTTTTCCCTGCTGCAGACGCTGAACGAGGCTTACAAGGTGATGCAGCTGCAGGGCGAGAAGCTCAGCCCGTTCAAGTCGTTGTACCTGGCGACCCTGGGCGGCGCGCGGGCGCTGCGTCTGGAAGACCGCATCGGCACGTTGCAGCCGGGCAGCGAGGCGGACTTCGTGGTGCTGGACTACAAGGCCACGCCGCTGCTGGACTACCGCATCAGCCAGTCGAAGAGCTTCGAGGAGACGTTGTTCGTGCTGATGACGCTGGGGGACGACCGCACCGTGGCGCAGACCTATGCGGCAGGGCGCTTGGTGCATCAACGCTAACCCTGTAGCGAGGGGGCTTGCCCCCGATAAATACGTCAGCCAAATCGGTGTATCTGACACCCTTTTCGGGGGCAAGCCCCCTCGCTACAGGGCCTTGGCCGTTTTGCTGCCACCGAGCAGATGCGAAAACACCGCGTGCAGATCATCCGACGCGTTGTCCGGATCGAGGTTGAGCTTGTCGTCGATATGATCCATGTGGTGCATCATCAACTCCACCGCCAGCACCGCATCGCGGGCCTCGATGGCATCGATCAGCTGGGTGTGTTCATCGTAGGAACAGTGGGAGCGATTGCCGCTCTCGTATTGCGCGATGATCAATGAAGTCTGCGACACCAGGCTGCGCTGAAAGCTGATCAGCGGAGTGTTGCGAGCCGCCTCGGCCAGCTTGAGATGAAACTCCCCAGACAACCGAATCCCCGCACCGCGGTCGCCACGGGCAAAACTGTCGCGCTCGTCATTGACCATCTGCCGCAGCTCGGCCAGCTCCTCGGCGCCCGCGTGTTGCACCGCCAGTTCGGTGATCGCCCGCTCCACCAGACGCCGCGCGAAAAACACCTGCCGCGCTTCGTCGACACTGGGGCTGGCCACTACCGCCCCGCGATTGGGCCGCAGCAGCACCACGCCTTCATGCCCCAGGCGCGAGAGCGCGCGGCGAATGATGGTGCGGCTGACGTCGAAGATCTCCCCCAGCGCCTCTTCGCTGAGCTTGGTGCCCGGCGCCAGACGCTGCTCCAGAATCGCCTCGAAGATGTGCGCGTAGACGCGGTCGTCCTGGGTGCCTGTGCGGCCGGCCTTGGCGGTGTCTGCGGGTTTCTTGAGGGGGGGCAGTTGATCGTTCATGGCGACTCGAAGGCAGAGCTCGGGTGAGGCCGCGATTGTACACAATAGCGTCGAGGCGTGACTATCACGCCCTGTAGCGAGGGGGCTTGCCCCCGAAAACCGCCTGTCTACCACATCTGCAATGCAGCTAAGCCGCAATCGGGGGCAAGCCCCCTCGCTACAAGAGGATCAATTCCGGCTGAGGCCGAAGCGCCCCAGCACGATGGCGAGGAACTGCGTTCCGGTCATGCGCTGGCCGTTGAAGTCGACCATGCCGGCTTCGTAATGCAGCTGCGAAGTGACGTTATCGCCCTCCACCTTGCCCAGTTGCATCATCACCGCCATGCCACTGACCATGTCGCTGACGTTCTTGCCGTTCTGCGCGATCGCCGCCGGGTCGGTGATGCCCTGAATGTTTGCCTGCGCCACGCCCAGGTCGTTGAGCATGGCTTTGCTCAACGACACCTTGGCATCGACCATACCCAACAGGTTGGCGCCAAAAGTCGGGGCCACTGCGGTACCGCTCAAGGGCACCGGCATCAGGTCGACCGCCAGGCTGATGTGCCCCTCGCCATTGGTGGTCTTGAGCGACAAGTCCTGCAGCTCGATGTGCGGCTTGGCGGCGAGCAGCTTGGTGATATCGCCCTTCATGGTCTGCTCGTCGGTATCGCTGAGCTGCAGCTTGAACGGAATACCAGCCGCAGCAGCCGCTTGCTGCTGCGGCGCGACCTTGGTCTGGAACAGCTGATACAGCGACTTGCTCGCCAGCGCGTCGAATTGACCGAACTTGAACAGGCTGCGCAATTGCCCCAGCGGTTTGCCGCCCAAGGTGATGCTGTCGATGTTGGTGCCCATCTCGCCACTCAACAGGCCCTGTGCTTCTTGCGCCAGGGAGGTGGTGCTGACGCCTTGCAGTTGGAACGGCAACACGCCCGGGATCTGCACCGTCACCAGGCCGACCTTGGCATCGTTATGGCCCAGGTAGAAACCGGATTGGCCGCGGGTGCCACCGAGGTTGAAGCTCAGGTCCTTGATCTGCATGTGCACCGGCTGACCCTGCTCGTCCTTGCCCTCGACTTGCAGCTCGGCGGCGAGACCGTTCACCGCGTAGCTGTCGGCATTGGCGCCTGCCGACACATCGGCCTTGAGTCCGGAAAAGGTGAAAGTGCCCTGATCGCCGGATTTCATTTCCAGCGGCGCGAAGTTCAGGGTGCCGGAGCTGTCGCCGCCGTAATGAACACTGATATGGGCGCGCAACGGCACCGGATCCTTGCTGACCGCGAACCATTGCGCAGTGGCCGGATTAGGCTCCAGCTCGAGGTTGCTGGTCGCCATCACTGGCAGCAGGTTCAAGCTTTTAAGGCGCGAAACCGGCAGCGGGCCATGCTCGATATGGTCGACGAACAGCAGCTCCACCGGCTGGCCGTCATCGCCCGGGCCCTTGCCATGCACTTGCAGACGGTAATGGGCAATGCTGCTGAACAGGTGACGCTCCAGCGAAATCAGTTCGAGGTGCATGGCCGCCCTGCCATCGGGCCCGATCATATTGGTATCGAACTGTTGGTTGGCATTGGCCACACCGGTGTTCAACACGCCTTCAAGTTGGGTACCGGTGTACCAGGCACCTGCTGTCGCCAGTGCACCGATCACCACCACCACGCCCGCTACAATGCTTACTGCTTTTTTCATGAGTCGACTCGACGAGTTCCGTTCGATTGGGGAGTTTTTGTGGGGTGGGAGGGTAGCACAGGCGCGGCATCGAGCAGCTCGCAAGCACTAGAAAGCCCGTGCAGGACGGGCTTCAGAAGCAAGGAGGCAGCGGCTGTCAACTCCCCCGATAAGTCGAATAGCTATACGGCGACACCAGCAACGGCACATGGTAATGCTCCTGCCCTTCATCGATCCCGAAACGCAGCACCACCACATCCAGAAACGCCGGATCGGCCAGCACCGTGCCCCGCGCCCGGTAGTAATCCCCCACCGCAAACTGCAGCTGGTAAACACCGCTACGGTACGCCTCGCCCTGCAGCATCGGCTGATCGCAGCGGCCATCGCCGTTGGTCACGACGCTGCTCAACAACGTCAGCGCCTGGCCCTCTACGCGATACAGCTCGACGACGATCTGGCTGCCCGGGCAGCCGTGGGCGGCGTCCAGAACGTGGGTGGTGATCTTGCCCATGGGGTGGGTGTCCTTGTGCGGTTGCCGGGAGATAAACCTGAAAGCGTCAGGCCGGAGAAATTTGCGACACTCAGGTTACAAAATCAATCATTAGTTGTATACAATCCAAAAATCGCGGCCTGACCGAAGCCGCCTCTCGCACTCGATAAAAGGATGCCTTCTGTGAGCAGCGCCGACTACCCCCGCGACCTGATTGGCTACGGCAGCACTCCCCCGCACCCGCAGTGGCCCGGCAACGCCCGCATCGCCCTGTCGTTCGTGCTCAATTACGAAGAAGGCGGCGAGCGCAATATCCTCCATGGCGACAAGGAATCCGAAGCCTTTCTGTCCGAAATGGTCGCCGCCCAGCCGCTGCAAGGCGTGCGCAACCTGAGCATGGAGTCGCTGTACGAATACGGCAGCCGTGCCGGCGTGTGGCGCATCCTGAAATTGTTCAAGCAGTTCGACATCCCGCTGACCATCTTCGCCGTGGCCATGGCCGCCCAGCGCCACCCGGACGTGATCCGCGCCATGGTCGCCGATGGCCACGAGATCTGCAGCCACGGCTATCGCTGGATCGACTACCAGTATCTGGACGAAGCCACCGAGCGCCAGCACATGGCCGAGGCGATCCGCATTCTCACCGAGATCAGCGGCGCGCGGCCACAGGGCTGGTACACCGGTCGCACCGGCCCCAACACTCGCCGGCTGGTGATGGAAGAAGGCGGCTTCCTCTACGACAGCGACACCTACGACGACGACCTGCCCTACTGGGAGCCCAACACGCCCACCGGCAAGCCGCACCTGGTGATTCCGTACACCCTGGACACCAACGACATGCGCTTCACCCAGGTGCAGGGCTTCAACAACGGCGAGCAGTTCTTCCAGTACCTCAAGGACGCGTTCGACGTGCTCTATGCAGAAGGCGACGAAGCGCCGAAGATGCTGTCCATCGGCCTGCACTGCCGACTGATCGGCCGCCCGGCGCGCCTGGCCGCGCTCAAGCGCTTCATCGAATACGTCAAGGGCCACGACCAGGTGTGGATCACCCGCCGCGTCGACATCGCCCGCCACTGGCACGCCACTCACCCTTTCGAGGCAGCGCAATGACCGCTTTCCGGACGCTCACGCCATCGACCCTGAGCCGCGAGCAGTTCATCGCCACCTTCGGTGATATCTACGAACACTCGCCCTGGGTCGCGCAGCAGACATTCGATCAAGGCCCGCTGAGCGACGATATCGACACGCTGCATAAGCGCATGAGCGCGGTGCTGCTGCACGCCGATCATGCCGCGCAACTGGCGCTGATCAACGCCCACCCGGACCTGGCCGGCAAGGCCGCGATCCAGGGCGAGCTGACCGCCGCCAGTACCAGCGAGCAGGCCGGCGCCGGTATCCACCTGTGCACCCCGGCCGAATTCGCACGCTTCACCGAACTCAACGCTGCCTACAAGGCGCGGTTCCAGTTCCCGTTCATCATGGCGGTCAAGGGCAGCGATCGGCATCAGATCCTTGCCGCCTTCGAGCAGCGCATCCAGCACTCGGCCGAGGTCGAGTTCGCCTGCGCCCTGGCCGAAATCAACAAAATCGCATTGTTCCGTCTGCAAGCTCTTTGACTCTCTTGATTCGAGGCCACGTCCAATGAAAACCTACGCCGCACCCTTCGAAAAATACGTCAACCTGGCCGATGCGCGCCTGGGTACCAAAGCGTTGTCGGTCACTGATGATTGGTTCGCCGACGTCAACCGCCTGTTCCAGCCCACCCCGGCGGTGTGGAAGGAAGGCGTGTTCGACGACAACGGCAAGTGGATGGACGGCTGGGAGTCGCGCCGCAAGCGTTTCGAAGGCTACGACAGCGCAGTGATACGCCTGGGCGTGGCCGGCTCGATCAAGGGCGTCGATATCGACACCTCGTTCTTTACCGGCAACTTCCCGCCGTCGGCCTCGCTCGAAGCCTGCTTCGTCGCCGAGGGCGACCCGACCGAGAGCACCCAGTGGGTGGAAATCCTCCCGGCGGTCGAACTGCAAGGCAACAGCCATCACTACCACGCCATCAGCGACGCCCAGGCGTTCAGCCACCTGCGCTTCAACATCTATCCGGATGGCGGCATCGCCCGCTTGCGCGTCTATGGTGTGCCGCACCGCGACTGGTCGGCGGTGGATGCCAGCGAGCAGTTGGACCTGGCCTCGTCGCTCAACGGCGGTCGTGCTCTGGCCTGCTCGGACGAGCATTACGGCAGCATGGGCAACCTGCTCAATCCGGGTCGCGGCGTGAACATGGGCGACGGCTGGGAAACAGCCCGCCGTCGCACCCCTGGCAATGATTGGGTGATCATCGCCCTGGGCCATGCCGGCGTGGTCGAACAGGTGATAGTCGACACCCTGCACTTCAAGGGCAACTACCCGGACAGCTGCTCGATCCAGGGCGCATTCGTCAAAGGTGGCACCGACAGCCAGATCGAGACCCAGAGCCTGTTCTGGCGTGAACTGCTGCCCAGCCAGAAACTGCAGATGCACCAGGAACACAGCTTCCAGGAGCAGATCAAGGACCTCGGCCCGATCACCCATATCCGTCTGAACGTCTTTCCCGATGGCGGTGTAAGCCGGCTGCGGGTGCTGGGCAAGGTGGTTTGAATCGCAAGCCATGATCAACCCCTGTAGCGAGGGGGCTTGCCCCCGAAAATGTCCCAGACGCAACCTTCGCTCATGGCTGATATTTTCGGGGGCGAGCCCCCCCGCCACAGCGTCTTACGTGCACACGCAGTTGACCTCCATCATCCCCTCAAGAGCATTGCGCAATGCGTACCCTCATCATCGAACCCCTCAGCAAAGCCGCCTTCGCGCCCTTCGGTGATGTCATCGAAACCGCTGGCAGCGATCACTTCCTGATCAACAACGGCTCGACCCAGCGCTTTCACCGGCTGGCCGATGTCCATACCGCAAGCCCTGAAGACAAAGCCATCATCAGCATCTTCCGCGCCCAGGCGCTGGCGATGCCCTTGACAGTGCGCATGCTCGAACGTCATCCGCTGGGCAGCCAGGCGTTCATGCCGCTGCGGGGCAAAGCCTTTTTGATCGTGGTCGCGCCGCTCGGCGATGCACCGCAGTCGAGCCAGGTACGCGCCTTCATCAGCGATGGCCAGCAAGGCGTCAACTACCATCGCGGCGTGTGGCATCACCCGATCCTGACCATCGAGCAGGAAGATGATTTTCTGGTGGTCGATCGCAGTGGCGAGGGGAATAACTGCGATGAGTTTTTCTTTGCCGAGCAGGACCTGCTGTTGTTGCCCCGCCTGGGCTGATTCGTTGATCCGATCGGCCCCTTCGCGGGCAAGCCTTGCTCCCACAGGTGCATGACTCAAGACCGACCAACTTTGTGGGAGCAGGGCTTGCCCGCGAAGAGGCCCGCACTGCTTGCACACCATCTGAACAATCCCCCTCTAAAAAACCTGTCCGAACGCCCCACTTTTGGGAGCGATGCGCCGTAACGGAGCACCGTTAGAACTTGCCGAGTATTCTGACCATTCAGTCAGGTTAAATACGTGACTATTTATATCGGCAAGGCACCTTCGAATCAGACCGTTTGGACAAAATACCCCCGCAAAACCCCATTCCAGCAACATTTTGTGACTTTGGCCCGCCTCTTGCTATCTGAACTGCGCAACGAAGAATCTGACCGAGCGGACGACTTTGAAAGTTCCCGGTATAAGGCGCCACTACAGAGCGCCGCCCTTAATAAGCAAACTCATTTCACCTGGGAGCAATTGAATGAAGCGCACTCTTTCGAGCCTGATGTTGGCGGGCACGTTGGCATTGGCTGCGGGTCAGGCCATGGCGGGCGACTGGCTGCAATGGCAGAGCAACAGCCTGACCTATCTGTGGGGCAAGAACTTCAAGGTCGATCCGGAGATGCAACAGACCTTCACCTTCGAGCACGCGGACAGCTGGAAGTATGGCGATAACTTTCTGTTCGTCGACAGCATCACCTACCCCGGCAAGACCACCAGCAACAACGGTCACCACACCCTCTATGGCGAGTTCAGCCCGCGCCTGTCCGCCGGCAAGATCCTGGGTCAGAAGATCGCCTTCGGCCCCGTCACCGACGTGCTGCTGGCAGCCACCTATGAATTTGGTGAAGGCGACAACGAGTCCTTCCTGATCGGTCCTGGTTTCGACCTGGCGATCCCCGGCTTCGATTACTTCCAGCTGAACTTCTACAACCGCACCAGCCGCGGCCCGCGTCCGGGTGACCATGTCTGGCAGATCACCCCGGTATGGTCCTACACCATTCCGGTGGGCCGCTCCGATGTGCTGATCGATGGTTATATGGACTGGGTCGTCGATAACGACAAGAACAGCCGCGGCGAATACCACGCCAACTTGCACTTCAACCCGCAGGTCAAATATGACTTGGGCAAAGCCATGGGCTTTACCCCACAAAAGTTGTATGTAGGCTTCGAGTATGACTATTGGAAGAACAAGTACGGTATCGACAGCACTTCAGGCTTCGAGACCAATCAGAATACGGCGAGTGCTTTGATTAAAGTGTTCTACTGAACAATGATTTCGGGGGCAAGCCCCCTCGCTACAACGTGTTCCCATGTAGCGAGGGGGCTTGCCCCCGAAAATTCTCAGCAACCCAATACTTCGAACGCCCGCCGCAACCGTTCCAATCCCTCCTCGATCACCGCCACCCCCGGTGCCGCGAACGACAAGCGAATACTGCTTGGGTCCGGCGCATCGGCATAAAACGCACTGCCCGGCACGAACAGCACGTTCTCCTTGATCGCCTGCTGCAACAGCGCTTGCGCGTCCACCCCGTTGCGACAGCGCCCCCACACGAACATCCCGCCTGCCGGTGGCGCCACATCCAGGTACTGCGTCATGCCTTGCAAGCCGCCAAGCATGGCCTGGCACTTGGCGCGATAACCGGCCACCAGCGCCGGCAAGGCCCGATCCAGCGCCCCACTGGCCAGATAGTTGGCGGCAATGCGCTGCGTCCAGGGCGAAGTGCACAGGTCGCTGGTCTGCTTGGCGATCAGGCAGCGCTGGCGCACGGCTGCCGGCGCGATCATCCAGCCCACCCGCAGCCCTGGCGCGAGCACCTTGGACAGGCTCGACAGATGAATCACTCGCCCCGCCGCACCCGGCACTTGCAGCGATAATTCCAGCAACGATGCCACCGCCTCGCCCGCGAACCGCAGTGCGCCGTAGGGATCATCCTCGACCAGCAGCAGATCGTGCTGCACCGCCAACTCCAGCAGCTTGAGGCGGCGGCGCAAAGGCAAACACGCGCCGGTGGGGTTGGCGAAGCTCGGCACGCAATACAGCAAGCGAATCGCCCCCCTGGGTCGATCGGCCAACTGCGCGGCCAGCGCCTCGGTATCCAGCCCCTGCGCATCGGTGGCGGCGCTGAGCATGCGCATGCCGGCCAGGCGCAGCGCCTGCACCGCAGCCGGATAGGTCGGGCGCTCGACCAATACGCTATCGCCGGGGTTGAGCAGCACCTTGATCAACAGATCGAAGCCCTGCTGGGACCCGGTGGTGACCACCAGATCATCGGCGCCGATCTTCACACCTCTGCTGGCCATCACTGCCACCAACTGCTCGCGCAAGGCCGGCAGCCCCTCGGTCGCGCCGTATTGCAGGCAATCCAGCGGGGTGTCGCGCAGCGCCTGTTCGCTAGCCTGGCGCAGTGCCGCCTGATCGAAAAACTCCGCCGCCGGGTAACCGCCGGCGAAGGAGATCATCCCGGGTTGCGACAGGTACTTGAACAGCTCGCGGATGGCCGAACCGCTGGGGTTGGCAAAGGCAGGGGTGAAGCGGTAATCAGGCGCCAGGTCGCTCATGTCGGTCTCGATCGGGGCAAAGACTGGAGTATCGACAGGGGCGCGGAGCAGGACAAGCGAGGAAAAGGCAGGACGTCATGCGGTGGGGGCATGATGGGGTAGTGCGGTCAGGGTAACAGCGTGGTCTTGAGGTCTTACCCACTCTGGCGGGTGAGCACATGCCTGATTGCTGTCGCGTAGGGCAGATGTGCAGTATCTCGTACCTCTTGCGCCAGTTCCTCTATCCAACCCTGGTCATCGGGATATGCTTCGGCATATTCAGCGAACACTTCCATAGTCTGGATATAGCCATAGAGCTCTACACGACGGATCTGATTCAAAGCCCCATCCAGCGCAAGGATGCGGATCGTTTCGCTGGCGCGAAGGTGATCTGCCGCACCAAGGCCCGCTCGTGGCTGAACGGTGCCTCCAGGCGTGAATACCAGAAAGTTGTCAGGGTCTTCGATATCAGGCTTGATCAGTATTTGCGGCGGGTATGCGCCGCATTTGTCCTTGGCCTTGCCGCAGGTTCCTGCACGATTGCAGGAGCCGAACAGATTACTCCAATCGAACGTGCCCTGAGGATAGGACCCGCGTTGACGGAAGTGCTCGATATGACGATTGCCTTCCACCATCGGTCCCTCGCAGTAAGCGCATCTAAGCCCTTGCATGAATTCCAGCGCGTGCCAGATGCTCTGACGTTCCTGGTGTGTGGTGGCGCTCCAGGTGTCACGGCCATGCCGGTAACGCTTCAAGCATGAGGGCGATGCGGGTTGTCGATTCAGAAGCCGCACCTTACCGCTCCCCATTGCCGAAATTACGCGGCAATCTTTGCTTGATACCCTGTAAACGAACCAGCCGGTCGCACTCACGAATGATGGGATGATCTGCTCCGAAATGAGCCTCCAACTCAGCTCTCAACACATGCCCCTCTGGCTGGTCCTGAAGGTCCTGCTGGATCAGCGCCTGATATTCTGCAACCCAAACGGCCTCGGGCACATCCGGCACCGGGTCGACGCCCATGATACGAGCCAGCAGGTCGGAACTCGCGACGCCACGTGTCTGCCAATGCGGCTCGGTCACCGTCGTTATTCGGTTGGCAGACTCAGGATCAATTTCAGTACGCAATATTCGGACGCAGTTCGAGGACACCGTACTCAGCACCTGAGGACTATGGGTGGTCACGATGAACTGCATGGCAGGAAACGCCTGGGCCAGATTAAGTAGCACTACCTGCTGCCATTCAGGGTGCAAGTGCATGTCGACTTCATCTATCAATAACACCCCTGGCGTCTCTCGTGCTGCCTGCGCACCAAGGTGGCCATTGAGTTTGGTCGCGCGGAATGCAATATCGGCCACCATGCCGATCATGTTGCGAATACCGTCGCTAAGCCACTCGACTGGCATTTCACCCAGCTGATCATGGCGAGCAACCAGCGTGTCCCGGGTAAACGAATACTCGATACCACCCCAGCCTGCTGGCTGGATACAGGTATTCACCGCGCTACTGACTGAATGGATGTAGTCGTCGAATTCAGTTTTTGTAACACTGACTCCCGCTTCAAGCGCCTTGAGCTGGGCACCCTTCGCGTTCAGGCTCCAGTAACGGAACCACTGCACAAAGGATTTGTAGCTTGAGGCCGGATCAAGACAGTCCGTATAACCAACAGTCCTTGACGTACGCTGGATGTTCTTCGCGTCGGTCAGTTTGTTCTGTTGCCACAGTCGTCCAGTACCGTAATACGCGATCAGCGGAAGGACGACATCAGTGTCTGGCGTGCGAGCAGCCTCTTGCATGCGCTTGCCGTAGTCGACCAGCTCTTTGGCATCCTTGATGGAGGATTTGGATTTGGTCGAACTGGCGAGGTGACGACTCCAGATGGCCGGAATTGAATCAGCGGATATTGAATCCACCAAGCTTTCGGGAATGACTCCCTCAGCCTTGATCCACGCTCCTTGAGAAGCTGACTCCATTTCATTGGTGACGGTTTGCCGAGCGCGAAATTGGCGAATGTCGCTAGGTTCGAGGTGCTTGCCCACGGCCTCGTCAAAAGCCCCGACATAAGGACCGAAGGCTATTGCAATGGCATCAAGGATTGACGTCTTGCCCGTGCCATTTGCAGCAACGAGCACGGTCAACTGCGAGTGGAAGTCGATATCAAGCGATTCAAAGCAGCGAAAGTCGCGCAGCCGCAACGCGGAAAGCCGTAGCGAATTTCTTGCGGCCTTCGCCATGTTTTTCCGCGTGCCCATGCAAACTCCCGACTGGCGCCAAAAGACTCTAGTCTACCTGTTGACTGCCTTGCCGCGCAGCATCCCGCATAGCCTGACAATGAACGTGCTCATGCGCTGGCCGCCGCGCGCAATTTAACATCCCGCACGCCAAGCCCTCTCCCGGCCCAACCCTCCCACACGCCTCACAAATCATCCAACACATCGATTATCATCACTGATGCGCCCCATCTATCAATCTGGCCCCCCTCCCCCATGGCAATCAACTTCGACCTCAACGACCTGCAGGCCTTTCGTGCCGTGGTCGATCATGGCAGTTTCCGCAAGGCCGCCGATGCCATTCTCATCTCTCAGCCCGCCCTGAGCCGCCGCATCGAGAAGCTTGAAGCGGCGCTGGGCGTGCGCTTGTTCGAGCGCACCACGCGGCGGGTCAGCCTGACCCAGGTCGGCCGCGCGTTCGCGCCCAAGGCCGAGCGTTTGCTGGATGATCTGGACGATGCCTTGATGGGCATCAGCGATGTAGCCTCGACGCGCATGGGTCAGGTGTCGGTGGCCTGTGTGCCGTCGACGGCGTATTTTTTCATGCCGCGAGTGGTCAAGGCGTATCACCAGCTGTACCCCAGGATCCGCCTGCGCATCATCGACTCCAGCGCCCACGACGTGCAGGGCGCGGTTGCCACTGGCGCGGCGGACATCGGCCTGACGTTCATGGGCAACCTGAACCGCGAGGTGGATTTCGAGCCGCTGGTGCAGGAGCACTACGTGGTGGCCTGTCGTCACGATCACCCGCTGGCGGGGCGCGAGAGCGTGACCTGGGAGGAGTACTGGAGCCACGACTACATCACCGTGGACCGCACTTCTGGCAACCGCTTGCTGCTGGATCAGGCGCTCGCGCACCTGACGCCGCAGCGCCCGAGCATCTGCGAGACGCGCCACGTGGTGACCATGGTCGGCCTGGTGGAAGCCGGGCTGGGGATCGCCGCGGTGCCGGCCATGGCCCTGCCGATGGGCGAGCACGCGACCCTGACCAAGGTGCCGCTGGTCGAGCCGCAGATCATGCGCAGCGTCGGCTTGATCAAGCGCCAGGGCCGGGCACTGAGCCCGGCGGCGCTGGAGCTGGAGCGGTTGATTCTGGAGATGAAAGCACCGTTGGAGTGAGCGAGGTTGATCTGCAGCGGCTCGACTCGGAGTGTCAGTCATGTTGATGGCGCTGGTGAGCTTTTCGGGGGCGAGCCCCCTCGCTACAGGCGGGCGGTGACCGAATCCAGCCCGGTGTCGCGCACTTGCGCCTGCACTTGCGGCGACGACAGGTACTCCAGCAGCGCCTTGGCTTCCTTGGGGTGCGGGGCGTTGGCGGGAATGGCGGCGGCAAAGCGCGTCACCGACTGCAGGGATTCGGGGATCTTGTCGACGAAGGTCGCGCCCTTGACCGGCAGCAATTCGCTGACCTGCTGCAGGCCCAGTTCATACTCTCCCGCCGCGACCTTCTCGGCCACCGGGGTGCGCTGGACCATGTGCTGTTTGTCCTTCATCTGCGCCGCGATGCCCATTTTGGCGAACATCTCCTTTTCCACATAGACACCGCTGGCGCTGTCCGAATAGGCCACCGACTGCGCCTTCAACAAGGCCGCCTTGAAGGCCGACGGGGTGTGGATATCCGGCTTGGGCGCGCCATCCTTGACCACCATGCCGATCCGCGAATCCGCCAGCTCGACCCGCGAGCCAGGGAGGATCTTGCCTTGCTTGATCAGGTCGTCGAGGGCATAGCCGACCATGATCACCACATCGGCCTGTTCCCCACGGGCCAGGCGGTTGGGAATGGCTTCGGGGGCCTTGCCCATGGACGGGCCGAGGATGGTGTCGAGGGTGTCACCACTTTTTTGCGCGTAGCCGGGGGCGAGGATCTTGTAGGCGGCGGTGAAGCCACCGGAGGTCATGACCTTGAGGTCGGCGGCCTGAGCGGCCACGGCAAGGCTGGCCGCCAGGGCGCCGGCAGCGAGTTTGAGCAATAAGGGTTTCATCGCAAGGTTCTCTTTTTTATTGTGAAGATGATGTAGCGAGGGGGCTTGCCCCCGATGGGCCTGACCTGCAATGCGCGGTGTCAGTACCGGCCTATCGGGGGCAAGCCCCCTCGCTACAGGGGACCGGATCTCAGGCAGCGGCGCTGAGCTGGGCGTTTTTGGCGCGGCGATAGATGTACAGCGTCGCGATCAAGGCACAGGCGGCGGCGAAGCTCATCCAGTAGCCCGGCGCGGCCTTGTCGCCGGTCTCGTGGATCAACCAGGTCGACATCGCCGGGGTGAAGCCGCCGAAGATCGCGGTGGCCAGGCTGTAGGCCAGCGAGAAGCCCGCCACGCGCACTTCCACCGGCATGATTTCAGTCAGGGCCACGACCATGGCACCGTTGTACATGCCATACAGGAACGACAGCCACAGCAGCACCACCAGCATGCGCGAGAAGCTCGGTGCGGCGGCCAGGTACGACAGCGCCGGGTAGGACGTGGCGATGGCCAGCACGGTCATGCCCACCAGCAGCGGTTTGCGGCCGATACGGTCGGACAGCGCGCCGCCGATCGGCAGCCAGATGAAGTTGGAGATGGCCACCAGCAAGGTCACCAGCAAGGCGTCCGAGGTGCTCAGGTTGAGCACGGTTTTGCCGAAGGTCGGTGCGTATACGGTGATCAGGTAGAACGCCGTGGTGGTCATGGCCACCATCAGCATCCCGGAAATCACCAGGCGCCAGTTGGTCAGCAAGGTCGCGAACACCTGCTTCATGGTCGGACGAACGGTGCGGTTCTTGAAGTCCTCGGTTTCGGCCAGCTTGCGACGCAGGATGAAGATGAACGGCACGATCACGCAACCGACCGCGAACGGAATCCGCCAGCCCCAATCGGCCACTACACTGGCGCCCATCCACTGGTTGATGCCATAGCCCAGAGCGGCCGCGACCACGATGGAGATCTGCTGGCTGGCGGACTGCCAGCTGACGTAGAAGCCCTTCTTGCCCGGTGTGGCCATTTCCGCCAGATACACCGACACCCCGCCCAGTTCCGCGCCGGCGGAGAAGCCCTGCAGCAGGCGACCCAGCAACACCAGCAACGGCGCTGCCAGGCCGATGGTGCCGTAGCCCGGCACCAGCACGATCAGCAAGGTACCGCTGGCCATGATGCTCAAGGTCACGATCAGGCCCTTGCGACGGCCGACGTCATCGATATAGGCGCCAAGGATGATCGCGCCCAACGGACGCATCAGGAAGCCCGCGCCGAACACGGCAAAGGTCATCATCAAGGAGGCGAATTCATTGCTCGACGGGAAGAACGCCGCGGCAATGTAGGTCGCATAGAAGCCGAACAGGAAAAAGTCGAACTGTTCCAGAAAGTTACCCGAGGTCACACGGATAACGGCACCGACTTTCGACGGGCTCTGGGTGGATGGGCTGGTGCTCATCAGGGGGTCTCCAACGCTGTTGTCTCGCACGCGGTCACGGGCGGGTTTTTATTGGGGTCGGATACTGGCGCAGTGCCTCAAAAATGATAAGTGCATATTTATTATAGATTGATGTTAAAAAACTATTAATAAATGTTTCAAACGACACCAATGACCGTCGCGCAAGGGCCAAAACGTCGCAGCCTGCGCTGGCTGCGGGCTGGCGGCCACCCTCAGAAACCGCGTCCCAGAGCGGCTGAGTCATCGGCTAAGAAATCTCGGGGCGGGGCCAGAAACGGTCAAAAATTTACCGACGAACGGTCTTTATCAGCTTGCCGCCCAAGGCGACGGCGCCCAGCACCACTGCGCCGGCGACGATTCCGAATAGCGCATTGACCAACGGTGGGACAACGCTGGCCAATATCCCGCCCAACCCAGCGCTGAATGCTTCGACGGCGTGATGCAACGGCCCGATGCCATGCACCAGTATCCCGCCGCCTACCAGGAACATCGCCGCCGTGCCTACCACCGAGAGGGTCTTCATCATGTAAGGCGCGGCGCTGAGGATCGCTCGGCCTATGCCCTGCGCCGCCGCGCCGGGTTTCCTGCTTAGCCACAGGCCCAGGTCGTCGAGCTTGACGATGCCAGCCACCAGACCGTACACGCCGATGGTCATGACGATGGCGATACCGCACAGCACGATGATCTGCTGGGTCAACGCCGAGTCCGCGACGATGCCGAGGGTGATGGCAATGATTTCCGCCGAGAGGATGAAGTCGGTGCGCACCGCGCCCTTGATCTTGTCCTGCTCGTAGGCCACCAGATCGACCTGCGGATCGGCCACTGCCTGAGCCAAGTGGCCATGGGCGGCCTGGTCTTCTTCAGCACTGTGCAGGTACTTGTGCGCCAGCTTCTCGAAGCCCTCGAAACACAGAAAGGCACCGCCGACCATCAACAGCGGCGTCACCGCCCACGGGATGAAGGCGCTGATGGCCAGAGCCGCTGGCACCAGGATCGCCTTGTTGCGAAACGAGCCCTTGGCCACGGCCCAGACCACCGGAATTTCCCGCTCGGCGCGCACACCGGTGACCTGCTGGGCGTTGAGCGCCAGGTCATCACCGAGCACCCCTGCGGTCTTTTTGGCGGCCAGTTTGGTCATCAGGGCCACGTCGTCGAGCACTGCGGCGATGTCGTCGAGCAATACCAGCAGGCTGCTTGCGGCCATAGAGATGAGGTCCTTTCAGGAGAATGCGCCAAAGGCGGAGCCTGCAAGCATACCGCGCCTGTGGATAAATCGCTGCCTTGAGCGCCGCGCGAGGCCGGTGCTACCATGCCGCTCCGTTCGCCAAGGCCCGGCGTTGCCGGGGCCGAGGCCACCGCCACAGGAATGCCGGGCCACATGAGCAGTATCCGCGAGCGCAATAAAGAGCTGATCCTGCGGGCGGCCAGCGAAGAGTTCGCCGACAAGGGTTTCGCCGCCACCAAGACCAGCGACATCGCCGCCAAGGCCGGGGTGCCCAAGCCCAACGTCTATTACTACTTCAAGTCCAAGGAAAACCTCTACCGCGAGGTGCTCGAAAGCATTATCGAGCCAATCCTGGCGGCATCGACCCCGTTCAACGTCGACGGCGACCCGAAAGTGGTACTCAGCGCCTATATCCGCGCGAAGATCCGCATCTCCCGCGACCTGCCCTTCGCCTCCAAGGTGTTCGCCAGCGAAATCATGCATGGCGCGCCGCACCTGGCCCCCGGCCAGGTCGAGCAGCTCAATGCCCAGGCTCGCCACAATATCCAGTGCATCGAGCGCTGGATCGAGCGCGGCGCCATTGCCCCGATCGATGCCCAGCATCTGATGTTCAGCATCTGGGCGGCGACCCAGACCTACGCCGACTTCGACTGGCAGATCGCCGTGGTCACGGGCAAGGCGCGTCTGGAAGAGAGCGATTACGAGGCGGCGGCGCAGACCATCATCCGCATGGTGCTCAAAGGCTGTGAGCCGGATAAGTGAACCCCTGTAGCGAGGGGGCTTGCCCCCGAAAATACTGTCCGATATTTCGTTGTGACAGGTATGCCGCCATCGGGGGCAAGCCCCCTCGCTACAGGGTTGTTAGAGGTTATAAGGACAGACGCTTTGGTTATTTCGGCCGCGCGTTCGCGGCGGCTATAGTCGCTGGCATAATGCTGCCACTTAACACCCACAAGGACGCCCCACCAGTGAACAAATTGTTAACTGCCACCCTGCTGGCCGCCGGACTCTCGCTCGCGGGCGTCGTCCAGGCCGCGCAACCAGCGCTGCTCAACGTTTCCTACGACGTGATGCGCGATTTCTACAAGGATTACAACGCCGCATTCACCAAGCACTGGAACGCCGAACATCCCGAGCCGGTCACCGTGCAGATGTCGTTCGGCGGCTCCAGCAAGCAGGCACGCTCGGTGATCGACGGCCTGCAGGCCGATGTCATCACCATGAACATGGCCACCGACATCAACGCCCTCGCCGACAACGGCGCACTGGTGCCCAAGGATTGGATCACCCGCCTGCCGAACCACAGCGCCCCGTTCACCTCGGCGACCGTATTCATCGTGCGCAAGGGCAACCCCAAAGGCCTCAAGGACTGGAACGACCTGGTCAAGGATGGCGTGCAGGTGATAGTGCCCAACCCCAAGACCTCGGGCAACGGCCGTTACACCTACCTGTCGGCCTGGGGTTATGAGCTCAAGCAAGGTGCCGACGAAGCGCATGCCAAGGACTTCGTCGCCAAGCTGTTCAAGAACGTGCCGGTGCTCGATACCGGCGGCCGTGGCGCGACCACGACCTTCATGACCAACCAGATCGGCGACGTGCTGGTGACCTTCGAGAACGAAGCCGAGATGATCGCCCGCGAATTCGGCCGCGATCAGTTCGAAGTGGTCTACCCGAGCGTTTCCGCCGAAGCCGAGCCGCCCGTGAGCATGGTCGACAAGGTGGTCGACAAGAAAGGCACCCGGGCCCTGGCCGAGGACTACCTGAAGTACCTCTGGTCGCCCGAAGGCCAGAATATCGCCGCCGAAAACTACCTGCGCCCGCGTGACCCGGCGGTGCTGGCCAAGTACAAAGACCGCTTCCCGAAAGTGGACTTTTTGTCCGTGGAAAAGACGTTCGGTGACTGGCCAACCGTGCAGAAGACCCACTTCGCCGACGGCGGGGTGTTTGATCAGATCTACAAGCAGTAACCGTGAATTCGGCTTGATCGCGATAGGGCCGTGATGGCCTCTTCGCGGGCAAGCCCTGCTCCCACAGGCGTACAACCCCGCATTGTGGGAGCAAAGCTTGCTTGCGAAGGCGTCAGAGCTGCCAACCTATCACCCCAGATACAATCACGTTACATATGGACAACACTGCCCGCCTGGGGTAAAAATTCGCTTACAACGCTCGACCCTTCTCGCACCACCCCCTTCTTCTCTACGAATCTCGTCAGGCGGTAGCCTGCCCGCGCGCCAGCCGTGTGCCTGCGCGCGCGATCATTCCTGTCCAGCACCACAGCCACGGGGCCGTCGCACATGAGCGCACGTCATCACCCTGCTCTGCACTATCGTCCGGAAATCGACGGCCTGCGCGCCTTGGCGGTGCTGCCGGTGATGTTGTTCCACGCGGGGTTCGGCCTGTTCGGGGGCGGCTTCATCGGGGTGGATATCTTTTTCGTGATCTCCGGCTACCTGATCACCACGATCATCCTCGCCGAGCTGCAGGCCGGGCGGTTTTCCCTGATCACCTTCTACGAGCGCCGGGCGCGGCGGATCCTGCCGGCACTGTGCGTGATGATGCTGGTGTGCGTGCCGCTGGCCTGGCACTGGCTCGACCCGCAGGATCTGAAATCCTTCGCCAAAAGCCTGATCGCCGTGCCGCTGTTCTCGTCCAACCTGCTGTTCTGGCGCGAAACCGGCTATTTCGACACCGGCGTCGAGCTCAAACCGCTGCTGCATACCTGGACCCTGGCCGTCGAAGAGCAGTACTACGTGCTGTTCCCGTTGCTGCTCATGGCCGGCTTCAAACTGGGCAGGCGCTGGATCGTACCGCTGCTGGTGCTGCTCGCGCTGATCAGCCTGGCCCTGGCGCAACGCGGCGCGCAAGCGGATTCCTCGGCGGCCTTCTACCTGCTGCATGCCCGCGCCTGGGAGTTGCTGGTGGGCTCGTTCATCGCCTTTCATTACGCACGCAACCCGCTCGCCCAGGATGCGCCCGTCACGGCGTGGCAGCAGTTGGGTGCCGTGGCCGGGCTGGGCCTGATTGCCTTCGGCGTGTTCGGTTTCGATCGCAGCACGGTGTTCCCCGGGCTCAACGCCTTGGTGCCGACCCTGAGCGCGGCGCTGGTCATCGTCTGCGCCCGGCAGCACACCTGGGTCGGCACGCTGCTGGCGAGCCGGCCGCTGGTAGCCATCGGGCTGATCAGCTACAGCGCCTACCTGTGGCATCAGCCGGTCTTCGCGTTTGCCCGCAACAGCAGCCTGGTGGCGCCCCCGCCGCTGACCATGCTGGCGCTGACCGGGTTGTCGCTGGTATTGGCGTGGCTGAGCTGGCGTTTCGTCGAGCGCGCCTTTCGTGATCGCCAGCAGGTCAGCCGCGGGCAAATTTTCCGCTACGGTGCCTTGGCGTCGGTATTGTTCATCGGCCTGGGCGCAAGTGGTTTTCTCGGCAACGGCTTTGCCAATCGCTTCAATGTCGACCCGGCGCTGATGAGCGCTTTCGACGACCCGGACATCCGCAGCGCCTGCGACGTCAACTACGACGGCCAGGGCTGGGGTATCGATTTCTGTTTTTTCGGTACGCCCAAGGCCCAGGCCAGCAGCGCGGTGGCGGTGTTCGGCGACAGCCACTCCGAAGCGCTGCTGCCGGCGTTCGACAGCGCCGGCAAACGCCTGGGCGTCAATATCGCCCACCTCGGCGTCGGTGGCTGCCCGCCGCTGCTGGGCGTGGACGTGGTGGTCGGCAACTACAGCCCCGGCGCCTGTGCCAATCTGGCCCAGCGCCAATACGACTACGTCAAGCGCAACGGCATCAAGAAGGTGATTCTGGTGTCGCGCTGGACGCTGTACACCGATGGCGATTACGACCATGAGCGCATGACCGGGTACTTTCTGGTCAGCCCCGACAGCCAGGCACGCAGCAAGCAAGCCTCGCGGGCGGTGTTCGCCAAGGCGCTGGAAGCCACCATCGATGCGTATCGGGCGCTGGGCGTGCAGGTGCTGGTGGTGGCGCAGGTGCCGCAGCAGTTGGCCAACCCGAAGAATCTGTATTACCGCCTGGCGCGCGAGACCGCCGAGAGTCCGGCCGAAAAACAGGCGACGGTGAACGCGCTGTCGGTGTCGCTGGACAAGCATCGGCAGCTGCAGCAATACACTCGTCAGCTGTTCGCCCTGGATGATCGACAGCGACGGATTCGCCTGGTGAGCCTGGATGACGCGCTGTGCCAAGGGCAAAGCTGCCTGATCGGCGATCAGGATTCGTACTACAAGGACTACAACCATCTAAGCGCCAAAGGCGTGGCGCGGGTGAGCGGGGACATTGCGCAGATGCTGACGCAGTAGCGGGCTTGCACTGTAGCGAGGGGGCTTGCCGCCGATAGCGGTCTTCAGCGACGGGGAGCCGCCGGCACGATTTTTCGGGGGCAAGCCCCCTCGCTACAGGTGTTACATCGGTGGCTTGACGCCATCCTTGCCCGCCGAGACGAACTTGGCGCTCAAGCTGCCATCGGCGTCTTTCTGCGCAAACAGGACGATCTTCACCCCCGGCTTGAGCAGGCTGCGATCACCAGGCAGCAGGTTGACGATCGGCACGTCTTCGGGGACGAACACCTTCTTGTCGCCGCCTTTGTAGGTCAGGGTCAAGGTGCGGCCGTTGGCAACTTTGAGGTCGCCGACGCTGCCGTTGGTCATGGTGCTGTCCTTGGTCAGGTCGAAGGCGCGGTGGCCATCGCCGGTACCGGCCATCGCTGGCGGGAACACGTGGACTTCAAGGGCCTTGAGGGTGCCATCGGGCTGCGGTATCGCCGCCGTACCGATATAGCTGCCTTGTTTGATCTCATCGATGCTGCCCAGGGTCACGGCGCGCACCTGCACATCGTCGCTCAGGTGCACGGTGAGGTCTTCGCCACGGGTGGTGTGGACCTTGAGGTCGTTGCCATCCAAAGCCGTGATCGCGCCGCGCACGCCTTGCGGCGCGGGTGCATCGGCGGCGCTGGCAAAGCTGCTGCCGAGCAAGGCGGTGGCGGTGAAGGCACACGCCAGGGCAGTCTTGTGAAACAGGGTTGAAAGCTTGGTTTGCATGAGGTTTGGACCTTCTTGGTTGAGTTTGAGAGCTTCGAGCATAGAGGCCGTACGCGCCCCTGGTGGTTCCATAGCCAACATCAGATACCGCTGAACCAGTTGTAGCCTTGATCCTCCCAATAGCCGCCGGGGTACTGGTTGGTGACGAAAATCTCGCCGATATGCTTGGGGTTCTTGAAGCCGAGCTTGGTCGGCACCCGCAAGCGCAGCGGATAACCGTAGTCCGGCGGCAACGCGACCTTGCCGAAGTCCAGCGCCAGCAGGGTCTGCGGGTGCAGCGCAGTGGCCATGTCGAGGCTCGAGTAATACTTGTCCGCACACTTGAAGCCGACGAAGTTGGCCGTCAGATCCGCGCCGATGTGCTCCAGAAAGGTTCGCAGCGGCACTCCGCCCCACTGGCCGATGGCGCTCCAGCCTTCGATGCAGATCAACCGGGTGATATCCGTGCGCTGCGGCAGAGTGCGCAACGCCTGCAGCGTCCAAGGCGCCTTGTCGCGCACCAGCCCCGAGACTTCCACGCGGTAGTCGTCCAGGTCGATATCCGGCACGTTGTACTCGGGATAGAACGCATTGAACGGGAACGGGTGGGTGATGCGCGCCTCGCTGTACACCGGCGCCAGGCGCTGACCGCTGAACAGCCAGGCCTGGACCTTGTCGTTCCAGCGCGACATGGCCCAGAGCAATTTGTCGACCTGATCGCCATCCTGCAGATTGCAGCCGCTGAGCATCGACAGCGCGCCCAGCGTCAGGCCGTTGCGCAGCAGCAAGCGGCGCTCGAGGTTGACCAGCTCGGTGCGCTGCGCCGGCTCCAGCTTGAGCGAGGGCTTGCGTTCAGTCATGGGCATGATCCTGGTCGACAGCGCCTGGCTGCCGGCCGCCGCTGATCATCGGCCAGAACGTGCGCGGCACCAGCAGCACCAACAGCAAGTGCACGAGGACGAACGCCGCCACGGCGCTCATGGCAAAAAAATGCACGTAGCGCGCCACGTCGAAACCACCGAACAGCGCCGCCAGCCAGTACAGCTGCACCGGTTTCCAGATCGCCAGCCCCGACGCGACCAGCAGCACGCCAGCGGCCAGCACGGCGCAATACATCAGGCGCTGCACGGCGTTGTACTGCCCCAGTCGATGACCCAGACGCAGGTGCAGCGCATCGTTGGCCTCGCGCAAGACGCTGCCCAGCGGCTGCAGGCGCAATGCCCGCCAATGACCGCTGGCCAAGGTATAGATGAGGTACAGCAAGCCATTGACCAGCAGTACCCACATCACCGCCAGGTGCCAGGCGATGGCGCCACCGAGCCAGCCGCCCAACGTGGCCCAGGCCGGAATATGGAAAGGGAACAGCGGCGAGGCGTTGTAGATGCCCCAGCCACTCATGAACATCCCGACCATCACCAGCGCATTGAGCCAGTGGGTCAGGCGAACAGGCAGCGGGTGGATACGGCGCACGCTCATGAGCTTTCCTTGGGTGTCGGTGCAGTGTGGACTGAAGCAATGGACAACTGAATACGCAACACGTCACCGCGACGCAATCTTCATGTTCGCCGTTCAAATTGAGCTGAAACCCTCACGCACTGCCTGAGCCGTAATGTGCCTCTCTCACTCTCTTCACAGAGCAGACCACAACCATGAGCGCTCTCAACCCCAACACCTTGGCCTATCGTCCGGAAATCGACGGCCTGCGTACCCTCGCGGTCATGCCCGTGATCCTGTTCCATGCCGGAATCGAGTTCTTTTCCGGCGGATTCGTGGGTGTGGATATCTTTTTCGTGATCTCCGGATACTTGATCACTTCGATCATCCTCGGCGAGCTGATGGCCGGCAGATTCTCGCTGCTGCGCTTTTATGAGCGGCGCGCGCGCAGGATTCTGCCGCCGCTGTTCCTGGTGCTGATGACCAGCCTGCCCCTGGCCTGGTGGTGGCTGGAGCCCGAGGCCTTGCAGGCATTCGCCAAGAGCCTGGTGGCGGTGCCGCTGTTTTCCTCCAACTTCGTGTTCTGGCGCGAAAGCGGCTACTTCGATACCGCCGCCGAACTCAAGCCGCTGCTGCACACCTGGACCCTGGCCGTGGAGGAGCAGTACTACCTGTTCTTCCCGCTGTTCTTGCTGCTGGCCTGGAAGCTGTTCGGGCGCCGCTGGATCTTCGCCATGCTGGGGGTGGCCACACTGACCAGCCTGGTTGTGGCCGAGCGCGGCGTGCTGCGCGAATCGCCGGCGGCCTTTTATCTGCTGCATTCGCGGGCCTGGGAGCTGCTGGTCGGGTCGCTGATCGCGTTCTACTTCTCGTGGCGACCGCGCAGTGGCCAGCACGCCGGGATGCTGGGCGAACTCGCCGGCCTGCTCGGTCTGGGGCTGATCCTCTACGCCATCTGCGCGTTCAGCCAGGCTACGCCCTTCCCCGGCCTCAATGCCTTGGTACCGACCTTGGGCGCCGGGTTGATCATCCTCTTCGTCAGCCCGCAGACCTGGGTCGGCAAGCTGCTGTGCCTGCGGCCCATGGTCGGCATCGGCCTGATCAGTTACAGCGCCTACCTGTGGCATCAGCCGGTGTTCGCTTTCGCGCGGCACATCAGCCTGCTGCCGCCCAGCCTGGCGACCATGCTGGCACTGACCGTGCTGTCCCTGCTGTTGGCGTGGCTGAGCTGGCGTTTCGTGGAGCGGCGTTTTCGCGACAAGCGCGTGTTCAGTCAGGCGCAGATCTTTCGCATGGGCGCCTGCGCCTCGCTGCTGTTCGTCGCGGTTGGCCTGGCCGGCACCCTCACCCACGGCTTTGCCGAACGCTACCCGCTGGATCAGACCAACCTCAACGCCTTCGATAACCCGAACATCCGCGCGACATGCGACGAGCACTACGACGGCAACGGCTGGGGTATCGATTTCTGCCGCGTCGGTGACGTCGACGGTGACCCGGCCGACGACATCGCCGTGTTCGGTGACAGCCATTCCGAGGCGATCCTGCCGGCCTTCGACGTCGCCGGCAAACAGCTGGGCATGGGCATCGTGCACATCGGCCTGGGTGGTTGCCCGCCGCTGCTGGGGGTCGATGTGGTGTCGCACAACTATGACCCGGGTGTCTGCGAAACCCTGGCCAGCCGCGAGTTCGAGTACGTCAAAAGTCATGGCATCAAGCGCCTGATACTGGTGGCGCGCTGGACGCAGTACACCGAGCCCGGGTACGACCGCGAGACCATGAACGACAACTTTCTGATCAGTCATGACAGCCACGAGTTGAGTCAGCAGGCGTCACGGGCGGTGTTCGAGGCGAGCATGGCGCGTACGGTCGCGGCGTATCGCGCGTTGGGAGTGAAGGTCGATGTGATTGCTCAGGTACCGCAGCAGCGCGCCGACCCCAAAAGCCTCTACTACCGCCTGGCCCAGGAGCGGGATGAAAGCGCAGACGACAAGCTGCAGGCGATCAGCGCGGTGTCGGTACCGATCGCGCGCCATGCGCAGCTGCAGCGCTATACCCGGCGGGTGTTCGAGGCGGAACAGGCGCAAGGCTTGATCACTCTGGTGAGCCTGGACGATGCGTTCTGCAAGAACGAGCGCTGCCTGATCGGCAATGCGGCGTCATGGTATCGGGACTACAACCATATCAATGCCAAGGGCACGGAGTTGGTGGCCGAGAGCGTGACGCAGTTGCTGGAGGGAAATCGGTTGTGACCCCGGCGCCCTGTAGCGAGGAGGCTTGCCTCCGAAAATCAGGCAAGCGGCCGGTATGCACCTGACACGCCCTGATCGCGGAAGGCGTGAGGCCTTCGGGGGCGAGCCCCCTCGCTACACCGCGAAAGGGTCGCCCACAGCAATGCGGCAGTCAGGGATGCAAATGCCCCAACCCCGGCGGTACGCCGGTGCTGTCAGTCGCTTCCCATGGGCCGCTGAGGCTGGTGGCCCAGGTCCAGCCGGCGTCCCAGCGGTAGTAGGTGCGCTGACGGTAGTAGACGTTCGGCACCGCATCCAGCACATAGACCCCCAATCGCTGGTCCCAGTGGCTGGCGCCGCCCGGTGGTGGGGCAAAGCTGGCCGAGGTGCGGGGCACCTGAGTGGCCGGCGCCGGTGTGCCGGGCGTGCTCGGTGGCAGCGGCTTGACCATCGGCGTGGAAGGTACGGTCTGCAGCGGCGGCAGGTCGGTATGCTGAGGTTGCTGCACCGCACAGGCACTCAACCCCAACACCAGGCTCAACAGGGAAAGACGAGCGTAAACAGGCATGAACGGTACTCTTGGTCAGGAGAAGCAAGTAATGGGCAACGATTGATCAGGCAAAGATCGAACACCGTAGCGAGCAGGCTTGCCTGCGAAATACAGCATCGCCGACATCGCTGCGTCTGACACATCGCCATCGGCGGCCCCCTCGCTACACGGCGAAGAGCCAGCGACAACACCCCGCGTTACAAATCCGGACTGTCGATCGTCAGGTGCTGAAGCGCCGTGGTATCGCTCGCCAGCGGCGCGCCGCGGCCGATCCATTCGCCTTTCACCGGTTGTCCGGCACGGGATACCCGCGCCATCAGTTGGACTTCTGGATAGCTCGACAGTTTCAGGTCCGGGCGCATCGCATCGGCGTCGGCCAGCTCCACCGTCACCGGCAGATCCGCCACCGTCAGACGCTTGACCGCCAAAGGAATCGGCGGGCCGTTGGTGGCACGGGCGAACACGAACACGGTGTCGCCAGCCTGCACCTTGGCCTTGAGCGCGTCGCCCAGATCGACCCGGACCTTGATGCCCACCGTAGCCGGCGCCTTGGCAACATCGGCCGAAGCCGCCACCTGCCCGCCACTGGCTAGCAGCCGCGCCTTGGCCTGATCGATACCGCCTTGCAGCGGCGCCCGCGAACCGTCATCGGCCGGCAATTGCACCAACAGGCGCTGCCAATAATCGATGGCGTCCTGGTAACGCTTGCCCTCGAAAGCCGAGATGCCCAGCAAGCCCAGGCTGGTCACTTCCTTGGGATCGGCCTTGAGCGCTTCGTCGGTCAAGGCCTGAATCTGCGCCGACCACTGCTTGCCTGCGGCAAAGTACAAGGCCTGCGCCCATTGCCCAAGCAGCTGCGGCTCACGTCCGGCCACGGCGGCGGTACGCTCGAAGATCCGCGCGGCGTCCGCGGGCCGGTTCTGCGACATATAGGCCCGACCGAGGAAAAACAGGCCTTGGGCGGAATCCGGCTGCGCGGCCACCACCCGTTCCAGGCGCTGGGTCATCTCTTGCACCGAGGTCGGCGGCTTCGCCAGTTCGCTGGTCAGCTCGACCTTGTCGCTGGCGCCAAAATGCAGGTACATGCCCATGGCCAGCACCGGCACCAACAAGGCGATCACCGCTGGTGCCGCCTTGCCCAGGCGCTGGTTGACCTTGGGCTGGGCGCCGTCGGTGTCGGCCAGCAGCTCGCGAGCGGCTTCGGCCTGAGCGCTGTCAAGCTGCTCGCGGCTGAGCACGCCTTCGTCTTGCTGCACTTGCAGCTCGGCCAGACGCTCTTCGTACAGCGCCACGTTCAGCGCGGTACGGTCTTCCTCCTGCTGCGCGCGGCGCTCGCGCAGCACCGGTATCAACAGAAACCCCAGGGCAATCAACAACAGCAGCCCGGCGGCCAACCAGAATTCAATCATGGGTGTTCTTTATCCAGCAGATGGGCGAGGCGCTGGCGCTCCGCATCGGAAAGGTCTTGCGGGGTAGCGGCCAGAGCCCGGCGGCGACGGCGCACGATCAGCAAAATGATCACCACCCCGCCCAGCAGCAACACCCAGGGGCCGAACCACAGCAGCGCGGTGCGCATCGTCAGTGCCGGCTTGTAGCGCACGAAGTCGCCATAGCGGTCGACCATGTAGCCGATGATCTGCTGGTCGTCCTTGCCCTCACCGAGCATGCGGAAGATCTCGCGGCGCAGGTCGGCGGCGATTGGCGCATTGGAGTCGGCGATGTCCTGATTCTGACACTTGGGGCAACGCAGCTCCTGGGTCAGGGTGCGGAAGCGCACGCGCTCGGCTTCGTTGGCGAACTCGTAGGTGTCGATGGCGGCGTGGGCGATACCGACCAGGCCCACGCACAGCAGCGCTGCAGCCAGCCAGCGCTTCATGGCTTGGCCTCGTCGACCAGGCCCTGATACAGGTGCGCCAGCTGATCGTGCCAGACCGCGTCGTCGATGATGCCGACGTGCTTGTAGCGAATCACGCCCTTGGCATCGATCAGAAAGGTCTCGGGCGCGCCGTACACACCCAGGTCCAACCCCAGAGAGCCCTGGGCATCGGCGATATTCAGCAGGTAAGGATTATGGAACTCGGTCAGCCACTTCTCGGCGGCGGCGTCCTCATCCTTGTAGTTGATGCCATAGATGACCACGCCTTGCTGCGCCAGCTTGTTGAGCACCGGATGCTCGACCCGACAGGCCACGCACCAGGTGCCCCAGACATTCACCAGCGCCGGCTTGCCGACGATATCGGCGCGGGTCAGGGTGCGGTTGTCCTGCACCGTGGGCAGGGAGAATTGCGGGAACGGCTTGTCGATCATCGCCGACGGCAAGGCCGACGGGTCCAGATACAGGCCACGATACAAAAATACCGCCACACCGAGGAACAGCAACAACGGCACGGCCAACATCCAACGCTTCATACGGCAGCTCCCGACAGCCCCAGGGCATCACGCACCTTGCTTTTGACTTTGACTCGATAGCGCCGATCCGTCGCCGCCAGCGCCCCGCCGAACGCGGTGAACAGGCCGCCGAACCAGATCCAGCGCACGAACGGCTTGACGTGCACGCGGACGGCCCAGGCGCCGTTCTCCAGCGGTTCGCCCATGGCCACATACAGGTCGCGACTGAAACCGGCGTCGATACCGGCCTCGGTCATCATCGACTGCTGCACGGTGTACAGGCGTTTTTCCGGGAACAGGCGCGTCACCGGTTGACCGTCACGGGTCACCGTCATGGTGCCGCGGTCGGCGCTGAAGTTCGGGCCCTCATAGTGGCGCGCGCCTTCGAAGGTGAAGTGGTAACCCGCCAGGTCCACCGACTCGCCCGGGGCCATGCGCAGATCGCGCTCGGCGTTGTTGTTGCTCGACAGCACCACGCCCAAGGCGCATATGGCGATGCCCAGGTGCGCCACGTGCATGCCCCAGTAGCTGCGGGTCAGGCTGCCCATGCCCTTGAGCAGGCCCTTGTGGCGGGTCTTGTCGAGCAGGTCACGCACACCGGCAAGCACGATCCACGCCGCCAGGGCGAAGACGGTCAGCACCTGCCAGTCGAAATCCCCGATCAGCACACCGCACAGCAGGGCCAGGACGGCACTGCCGATCAGCACCGGGGTGAGCATGTTGCCCAGCCATTTGACCGGCGTGTCCTTCCAGCGCACCAACACGCCCACCGCCATCACTGCCATGAGCAAGCCCATCAAGGGCACGAACAGCGCGTTGAAATACGGCGGACCGACCGACATCTTGGCGCCGCTGATGGCGTCCACCGCCAGCGGATAGAGGGTACCCAGGAGGATCATCGAAGCGACCACCACCAGCACCAGATTGTTGCTCAGCAGCAGGGTTTCCCGCGACCACAGGTTGAAACCCACGTGGCTCTTGACCACCGGCGCGCGCAAGGCAAAGAGCGTCAACGAGCCGCCGATGACGATCAGCAGAAATATCAGAATGAACACCCCGCGCGCCGGGTCGGAGGCGAAGGCGTGTACCGAGGTCAGCACCCCGGAGCGCACCAGAAAGGTCCCCAGCAGGCTCAACGAGAAGGCGGCGATGGCCAGCAGCACGGTCCAGCTCTTGAACACGCCGCGCTTTTCCGTGACCGCCAACGAGTGGATCAGCGCCGTGCCTACCAGCCATGGCATGAACGAGGCGTTTTCGACCGGGTCCCAGAACCACCAGCCGCCCCAGCCGAGCTCGTAGTAGGCCCACCACGAGCCCAGGGTGATGCCGAAGCCGAGGAAGGCCCAGGCGGTGATGGTCCATGGCCGCGACCAGCGCGCCCAGGCGGCATCGAGACGACCGCCGAGCAGCGCGGCGATGGCGAAGGCGAAGGCCACCGAGAAGCCGACGTAGCCCATGTAGAGCATCGGCGGGTGGACGATCAGGCCCGGGTCCTGCAGCAACGGATTGAGGTCGCGGCCGTTGCTCGGCACCTGCGGCAGAATGCGCGCGAAGGGGTTGGAGGTCAGGGTCAGGAACAGCAGAAAACCGATGCTGATCATGCCCATCACCGCCAGCACCCGGGCCAGCATCTCCTGCGGCAACTGGCGCGAGAACACCGACACGGCGAAGGTCCAGCCGCCAAGGATCAGGGTCCACAGGAGCAACGAGCCTTCGTGGGCGCCCCACACGGCGCTGAACTTGTAGTACCAGGGCAAGGCGCTGTTGGAGTTTTCGGCGACGTAGCCCACCGAAAAATCGTCGGTCATGAAGGCGTAGGTCAGGCAGCCGTAGGCGAACAGCAGAAACGCGAACTGGCCCCAGGCGGCGGGTTGCGCCAGGCTCATCCACAGGCGCTCGCCACGCCAGGCACCGACCAGCGGCACGGTGGCTTGCACCAGGGCGAAACACAGGGCGAGGATCATCGCCAAATGGCCCAGCTCGGGCATCATCAATGCAGCGTTCATGGCGTTACCCCTGATTGTCGCGGGCACTGCCCGGCATGGATTGGGGACCGGCCTGGCCGCTGTCCTTGAGTGCCTTGGTGACTTCCGGCGGCATGTATTTCTCGTCGTGCTTGGCCAGCACCTGGTCAGCGACCACCACGCCTTGGTCGTTGATCTCGCCCAGCGCGACGATGCCCTGCCCCTCGCGGAACAGATCGGGCAGGATGCCGCGGTAGGTGATGGGCACCGACTTGTCGAAGTCGGTCACCACGAAGCGCACGTCCAGCGAGTCGCTCGAGCGCTGCAAGGAGCCCTTGACCACCATGCCGCCGGCGCGGATGCGTTTGCCGTGGGGCGCTTCGCCGTTGGCGATCTGGGTGGGGGTGTAGAACAGGTTGATGTTTTCCTGCAAGGCACTCAGGGCCAGGCCCACGGCCAGGCCGACGCCGGCGAGCACGCCGACGATGATCAACAGGCGCTTTTTGCGCAGCGGGTTCACTGTGATTGCTCCCGGCGCAGACGGCGCGCCTCTTCCTGCAGATGACGACGCCGCGCCAGGATCGGCACGGCCAGGTTCCAGAGCACCGCCAGCAGGCAGATACCGTAGGCCGACCAGACATACAGGCCATGCCGGCCCATGGCGAGAAAATCGCCGAACGAGCTGAAACTCATGACCGGCCCTCCAATTGCGCCTGGATCTCGGCCTTGACCCAACTGCTGCGCGCCTCGCGCTTGAGCACCTCGAGGCGCATGCGCAGCAACAGCACCACGGCGAAGAAGCAATAGAACCCCAGCACCGTGAACAGCAGCGGCAGCCACATTTCGGCGGGCATCTTCGGGCGTTCGGTGAAGCTGAAGGTCGCGCCCTGGTGCAGGGTGCTCCACCACTCTACCGAGTACTTGATGATCGGGATGTTGATCACCCCGACGATCGCCAGCACCGCGCAGGCCTTGGCGGCGCTGTCGCGGTTGCTGATGGCCTGGCCGAGGGCGATCAGACCCAGATAGAGGAACAGCAGGATGAGCATCGAAGTCAGCCGTGCGTCCCAGACCCACCAACTGCCCCAGGTCGGCTTGCCCCAGATGGCGCCGGTCAGCAAGGCCACAGCAGTGAGGGAAGCGCCGATGGGCGCAGCGCATTGCAGCGCGACGTCGGCGATTTTCATCTTCCACACCAGCCCGACCACCCCGGCCACCGCCATCAGCACATAGCAAGACTGCGCCAGCATGGCGGTCGGCACGTGGATATAGAGGATGCGAAAGCTGTTGCCCTGCTGGTAATCCGGCGGCGCGAAGGCCAGGCCCCAGACCACGCCGATGGCCAGCAACAGCACGGCGGCCACGCTGAACCATGGCAGCAACCGGCCGCTGAGGCCGTAAAACCATTTGGGCGAGCCCAACTTGTGGAACCAGGTCCAGCTCAACACGCTGCTATTCATCACGGTGCATCCAAAGTCCTGGCTGGCCGTCTGCGCGGCCAGGCCTCGTTATTCGCCGACGCTGATCTTCAGCCCGGCGGCGATCGCAAAGGGTGTCAGGGTGACCGCGAGGGCGGTCAGGCTACCCAGCCAAAGCAGGTAACCCGTGGCCGGCAGCCCTTGCAGGGCGGCTTGCAGCGCGCCACTGCCGAGGATCAGCACCGGTATGTACAACGGCAAAATCAACAGCGCCAGCAACAGGCCGCCACGGCGCAGGCCGACCGTCAACGCCGCCCCCACTGCCCCTAGCAGGCTGAGGATCGGCGTGCCCAGCAACAACGAGGCCAGCAGCACCGCCAGGCAATCGCTCGGCAACCCCAGCATCAACGCCAACACCGGGGCCAGGATGACCAGCGCCAGGCCGGAAAAGGCCCAATGCGCGGCCACCTTGGCCAGTACCAGCAAAGGCAGCGGCTGGGGCGACAGCACCCATTGCTCCAGCGAGCCGTCCTCGAAATCGCTGCGGAACAGGCCGTCCAGCGACAACAGCACCGACAGCAACGCCGCCACCCAGATCAACCCCGGGGACAGCGTCTGCAACAACTGCGCGTCCGGGCCGACCGCCAGCGGGAACATCGCCACCACGATGGCGAAGAATACCAGCGGGTTGGCCAGCTCGGCAGGCCGGCGCGCCAGCAGACGCGCTTCGCGGCGCAGCAACAGACTGAAGACCTGGCTCATGGCGCGAAATGCCCTAGGTCGAGCTCGCGATACCCGCCGGGCTTGCAACTCAGGCTGTGGTGGGTGGTCAAGACCACCAGGCCGCCCTGTTCGCAATGCTGTGCCAGATGCTGCTCCAGTTGCGCCACGCCTTGTTTGTCCAACGCCGTGAATGGCTCGTCGAGGATCCACAGCGGCGGGCTGTCCAGATACAGACGCGCCAGCGCCACGCGCCGCTGCTGGCCGGCCGACAGGCTGTGGCAAGGCACATCTTCGAAACCGCGCAGGCCCACGGCGGCCAACGCCGTCCAGATGGCCTCGCGCGTGGCCGGGCGGTGCAAGGCGCACAGCCAGGCCAGGTTCTCTTCAGCGCTAAGCAAGTCCTTGATCCCGGCCGCATGACCGATCCACAGCAACTGCGCCGCCAGGGCCTGACGGCGCTCCCCCAGGGCCACGCCGTCGAGCAACACCTGACCGGCACTGGGCTGCATCAGCCCGGCCAACAGGCGCAGCAGGCTGGTCTTGCCGCTGCCATTGGGGCCGCTGATCTGCAGCATGTCGCCGGCGCCGAGTCGCAACTCGAGGTGCTCGAAAAGCACGCGCCAGTCACGCTCACACGCCAGCGCTACGGCTTCGAGATGAGGGGTCAATGCATTGCCTTATGGTTCAAATGTCGGTGCGTTGCCGTTCAAGTTGGCTCGGGCACGGCCGCTATAGTGAGTGCCGGGCCCTTCACGATCAAGGCTGGGCGCCTGCGTTAACGATGTTTTCATCTTTGCCGGCGCCCGCGGCGCGGCATTATACCCCTTGTGCCAGCGCTCTACCGAGGCAATTTGCCACTTGTGCTGACGAGATGTACCGGCCATGCCGACGCCTTCGCGAGCAAGCTTCGCTCCCACAGGGGTACGGCTTGGTGTGGGAGCAGGGCTTGCCCGCGAAGGGGCCGGGAGGCCTCGTACATAATTCACTGATGCAGGAATTGCATGACCAGCGAAATCAACAGTTTGCCCGCCACCGCTGCCCTGGCCGGCGCCACCCGCCAGGCGGCCGCCGTCGGCGAATTGATGAGCCTGCTGACGCCCGCCGCCGATGTCGTGCCCAGCGGCGAGACCGTGCAGGCCCAAGTGGTCGCGCTCAAGCAGGCCGCCACCGACTTCCTCCTGACCCTGCGCCTGACCTTGCCAAGCGGTCAGCAGAGCAGCGTCCAGGTCAGCAGCTCCCAGCCCTTCAGCCAAGGCACCCTGCTGCTGGTCAGCCAGACCAGCAGCGATGCCCTGACCGTAGCGGTGGCCCAGGCCCGTGCCAGCAATCTGACGCAACTGGACACGCAGAAAGTCCCGGTCGGCACCCTGCTGCAGGCCAAGGTCGTCACCAGCCAGTTGCTGCCCGCCGAACCGACCACAAGCAACACGCCCGCCACCGCGGTCTATCGCTCGCTGGTCACGGTCCTCAACAGCGCGCTGGTGGGGCAAACCCTTACCATCGACAGCCCGCAGCCGCTGCGGATCGGCAGCCTGCTCAGCGCCCAGGTGCAAGGCAGCCAGGAGCTCGACTTCGTGCCACTGAGCGGGCGCCTCGATCAGCTCGCGGTAGCTGGCCAGTTGAACGCCCAGCAAAGCCGCCAGGGTTCACTGGAAGGTTTGCTCAATCTGCTGCAGGACCTCGACGCCAGCGGCTCGCTCAGTGCCGACCTGCAGAGCGCCGCCAGCCGCGTGCTCAACCAACTGCCCGACATCCGCCAGTTGAGTGATCCGCGCGGGGTCGCCCTGGCGCTGCAGGACAGCGGCCTGTTCATGGAGCCGCGCTTGCTGCAAGGCCTGCCGCCCACCGATCTGAAGACCGCCCTGTTGCAACTGGTCAGCCAGTTGACCACGGCCCTGCCGAACACCGGCGGGCAGCCGTTCAACCCGGCCAATGCCGCGATCATCCTCGCCCAGACCCTCCCCGGCTACGTGCGCAGCGCCCTGGGCATGCTCGGCCAGGTCGGCGCCAAGCCACAAATGGGCGGCTTCCCCCTGCCCTCGCGCCTGCTGCCGGCGATGGACGGCGAAAACGATCTGCAACACCTGTTGCGCCTGGCCACCGCGGCGTTGTCGCGGCTGCAAAGCCACCAACTGGCGAGCCTCGATGAAAGCGGCAGCGATGCCGATAACAAACTGCAGACCACCTGGCAGCTGGAAATCCCCATGCGCGACATGGCCAATATCGTGCCCTTGCAGGTGAAGATTCAGCGCGAGGACCCACCGCCGCAAAAACAGGAGCAATCGGAGCGCTCCGAGTCCGTGAACACTCCCCAGGAGCGCATCTGGCGCGTGGAACTGGCCTTCGACCTGTCACCGCTCGGCCCACTGCAAGTGCAGGCGCAATTGCACCGCGGCAGCCTCAGCAGTCAACTGTGGGCCGAAGTTCCCGGCACCGCGCAGATGATCGCCGCGCAGCTCGGTTACCTGCGCGAGCAACTAGTGAGCGCCGGCCTGCAGGTGGCTGATCTGGACTGCCATCAAGGCGTGGCGCCGCGGGGCAAACGCACACATCTGGAACATCGCTGGGTGGACGAAAACGCATGAAACAGCCAACACCGCGTCAGGCCATCGCCCTGAGCTACGACCGCCAGAACGCCCCGACCCTGACCGCCAAGGGTGACGACGAACTGGCCGAAGCCATTCTCGCTGTCGCGCGGGAATACCAAGTGCCGATCTACGAGAATGCCGAATTGGTGAAGATGCTCGCGCGCCTGGAACTGGGCGACAGCATCCCGCAGGAGCTGTACCGCACCATTGCGGTGATCATCGCGTTCGCGTGGCGGTTGCAGGGCAAGAAGCCGGCGGATTTCGTCGAGCCGGCAGGGCCCGAGGAGCGGGATATCAGCCCAGCTCCACGGGCGGCGATTGGTAGATCAGATCCGTTCTAGCAATGAACAAGCGTAGGACTCAGGGCCACTGGAAGCCGTTGTCCTCAACACTTACTTCATAAGCCTGAGGATTACCACCGGGGGCTCGCCTGACAATGAACGAAACAATCTGCCAAGGTCGCAGCGTCTTGAATCCTGGATCTACGATGTGGGAAAAATGGACGGACGTAGCCAAGCCGCTACCGCTCTTGATCCAGCCCCAGCCCTTTTCATCGTCAAACGATTCGACACATCCTAGATAGCGCTTTTCAGGTTCTGTCATGAGTAGTTGCTCCCTTTGATACCGGTCTCCTGACCCCAGGATGGGGAAAGCTCGACCTGGCAGGAACATCATGTGCGAGGGCGCGCGAGCGCATAACTATCAGAACTGATAGTTGCCAGCCTCGCGTGAAGCTCAAGACCGATGCAGCTTCTTCATCAACTCCGCCTCAGCCTGGGTCAACCCACATGCCTGAGTCAGTTCATCGATGGAAGCCCCCATGCCCACCAGCTTCGCCGCCTGGGCAAAGGACAGGCTGTCCGGGTCGCGCTGTTCAAGCTGCAGCAGCTTGTCCGGCAACGGCGCAACCACCGCGCGCAGTTCATGCAGGGCATCACCCATGCGCACGGTGCCTTGCTGGTAGTCGTCGATGCGCTTGGCCAGCTCGCGGATACGCAGGTCGCGTCGGGCATCCAGCTCCAGGCGCTGCAGCTCCTGGCTTTTCTGTTTGCGGGTGTAGGACAGCAACATCGCCACGGTCCCAACCCATAACAGGGCCAGGACAATGACCGCGATCTCGGCGAACAATCAGATATTCTCCAGGTCCGACCACTCTTCTTCGCTCATCATCTTGTCGAGTTCGACCAGGATGAGCAGCTCGCCGTTCTTGTTGCACACGCCCTGGATGAACTTGGCGGACTCTTCGTTACCGACGTTCGGCGCGGTCTCGACTTCGGACTGACGCAGGTAGACCACTTCAGCCACGCTGTCGACGAGGATGCCGACCACTTGCTTGTCGGCCTCGATGATGACGATGCGGGTGTTGTCACTGATTTCGCTGGAGTCGAGGCCGAAGCGCTGGCGGGTGTCGATGACCGTCACCACGTTGCCGCGCAGGTTGATGATGCCCAGCACATAGGACGGCGCGCCGGGAACCGGGGCGATCTCGGTGTAGCGCAGCACTTCCTGGACCTGCATCACATTGATGCCGTAGGTCTCGTTGTCGAGCTTGAAGGTGACCCACTGCAGAATCGGATCTTCGGAACCCTGTGCAGACGACTTATTCATACCCCTAACCTCTCGAAAACCGCCTGCGGCGGTGTGTGTTCAGTGCAACCTTCGGTGGCGCCGAGGCTCATGCCCCGTGCCGTTATCTTTTCGCCCTGGCAGCCGGTTTGGCTGCAGCCTTGGCGGCCTTCCTGGCCGCGGCTTCCATCTCTTTGGCGCCGCCGCTGGCAATCAGCTCGGCCAGCGCCGCGACGTCGAGCAAGGCGCACATGTGTTCGATCACGGTGCCCGCCAACCACGGCCGCTGGCCACGCTGGGAGCGCCATTTGATTTCGTTCGGGTCCAGGCGCAACGAGCGACTGACCTGATGCACCGCCAGCCCCCACTCGTAGCCTTGCACCGAAATCACATACTGCAGGCCCTGCTTGAAATCTTCCCGATAGCGGTCCGGCATCACCCAGCGGGCGGTGTCCAGCACCTTCAGGTTGCCGCTGAGGCTGGGCAGAATGCCCAGGAACCACTCCGGCTGACCGAACAACGGCGTCAACTCCTGGCCCGCCAAAGCATAGATCGACCCCAGGCACACCAGCGGCACCGCCAGCGTCAGGCCGGCGACGTCGAACAACAGGCATTCGAACGGCTCGCTGGCCCACAACGGACGGCCATCGGCGCCGAGCGCCGGTGGGCCATCAGTACTGGCGTTATGCTTGTTATCGGTGACGGGCGCCTGGACTTGAGCACCGCTCGGCAACTTATGCACATCGACCAACGCGTCGACCCGGTCAAGCGGCGCTTGGGCCGCTGCCAGGGCCAATTCGAAAGGCTCGGCGGCGCAGGCCAGTTCGGGCACCGGCAGCTCCAGCTGCAGATCCGGCTCGTCCAGCTCGAACAGCGGCGGCTCGCTCGGCAGCAACAACGGCTGCGCCACCCGGGGCTCAGGCTCGGCCCAGCGACTTAGCGCGGTGACCGGCTTGTCGTTGAGAGACGGCTGCGCCACGGCTGGCGCCGGCGCCTGCCTGTCTTTGGCGGCATCGCGCACCTGCTCTTCGAGCACCGCAGCCTGAAACTCGTCGATGACGGCTACAGGGGCGCTTTCAGGAGCGCTTTGCGGAGCAACCGTCGGCGCCTCGAGACGCTCGTCGTTGCTGGGTGGCAATTCTTCGGTGATGTCCTGCAGCAAGGCATCCAGATACGACTGCAAGGCCAGTTGGGGGCGCGAGGTACGATTCGAAGGACGATTCATCACGCCACCTGCGTTACGAGCAGTTGCGTCAACAGATGCTTGAGCAAGGCACGGTATGCCACCACACCGCGGCTTTTGCCGTCGAACTGTGAAGGCGTCAAGCCTGCCCGGCTGGCGTCGCGCAAACGCGTGTCGACCGGGATATAACCCTGCCAGACCTGCTCGGGCCAGGCATCGCGCAACACTCGCAGGGTGCCCAGCGAGGCCTGGGTGCGTCGGTCGAACAGCGTCGGCACGATGCTGAACGGCAGGGGCTGCTTGCGCGAGCGATTGATCATGGCGAGGGTGCTGACCATGCGCTCCAGGCCCTTGACCGCCAGATGCTCGGTCTGCACCGGAATCACCAGTTGCTGGCTCGCCGCCAGGGCATTGACCATCAGCACGCCGAGCAAGGGCGGGCTGTCGATGATGGCGTAGTCGAAGTCCTGCCACAGTTGCGCCAGACTCTTGGCGATCACCAGGCCCAAGCCACCGTGGCCGGGGGACTGACGCTCCAGCGTGGCCAGGGCCGTGCTCGACGGCAGCAACGAGATGTTCTCGTGGCTGGTCGACTGCAGCAGCTGCCCCGGCAAGCCGTCAGGCACGCCGCCCTTGTGCAGGAACAGATCGAAACAGCTGTGTTCGAGTTCGTCCGGGTTATAGCCGAAATAACTGGTCATCGACCCATGGGGGTCGAGATCGACCACGACCACGCGCTTGCCGCCTTCGGCCAGCAAGCCGGCAAGGGCGATCGAAGTGGTGGTTTTGCCGACGCCACCTTTCTGGTTGGCTACTGCCCAGACTCTCATTGTGCGGCTTCCTCCCGGCTGCACTCACGGCGCAGCCCGAGATCCAGGTGTGGATGACTCACGGCTTGGGTGACGGGCTTTTGACGGCACCGCTCTTCGCCGGTGGATTTGTCGTAGCCGGTGCACTTTGTGTGCCAGCCCGACGCAATGCCGCATCCGGCGTCGCGCCCGAGGTGCCGGACCCGGTCAGACTGCGCCGCACATCGAGGTTGCGCGAGATCACCAACACCACTCGGCGGTTGTGGCCGCGACCATCGGCGGTGGTATTGGTGTCGATCGGCTGGAATTCACCATAGCCCACCGCAGCCATGCGCTGCGGGGCGATGCCGTCGATGGCGAGCATGCGCACGATACTGGCGGCCCGCGCCGACGATAGCTCCCAGTTGGTCGGGTACTGCGCCGTGCGGATCGGCTGGTCATCGGTGAAGCCCTCGACGTGCACAGGGTTGTCGAACGGCTTGAGGATGCCCGCCACCTTGTCGACGATGGTGAACGCCAGATCGCTGGGGATCGCATCGCCGCTGCCGAACAGCAGCCCGGACTTGAGCTCGATCTCGATCCACAGCTCGTTGCCGCGCACCGTCAGTTGATTGGAAGAAATCAGATCGCCAAAGGCGTTGCGCACGTCGTCGGCGATGGTCTGCAGGGCATCGACCTTGCCCATCGCCGCTTCGGTCTGGTCGGCATCCTGCACCAGCGGCTGGGCCGGGGTGACGGTCTGCGGGCGGTCTTCGCCGATGTTGATCGGCTTGGTGGTCTTGGCCTGATCGTTGAACACCCCGACCAGCGTCTCGGACAGCACCTTGTACTTGCCCTCGTTGATCGAGGAAATCGAGTACATGACCACGAAGAAGGCGAACAGCAAGGTGATGAAGTCCGCGTAGGACACCAGCCAGCGTTCGTGATTCTCGTGTTCCTCGGGTTGTCGATGGCGGCGGCGAGACATGGCTACTCCATCACTCCATGAAGCCTTGCAGCTTCAGTTCGATGGACCGCGGGTTCTCACCCTCGGCGATGGACAGGATGCCTTCGAGCATCATTTCCCGGTAACGGGCCTGGCGATGGGCGATCGCCTTGAGCTTGTTGGCCATGGGCAACAGCACCAGGTTGGCACTGGCCACGCCGTAGATGGTGGCGATGAACGCCACGGCAATGCCGCTGCCCAGCTGCGACGGATTGGCAAGGTTGCCCATCACGTGAATCAGGCCCATCACCGCACCGATGATGCCGATGGTAGGCGCATAACCGCCCATGCATTCGAACACCTTGGCGGCCTGGATATCGCGGCTTTCCTGCGTCAGAAAATCGACTTCGAGAATACTGCGAATGGCTTCCGGCTCGGCGCCGTCGACCAGCAGTTGCAGGCCTTTGCGGGCATAGGGATCGAGCTCGGTGTCGGCCACCGATTCGAGGCCCAGCAGGCCGTCCTTGCGCGCGATCAGGCTCCAGGTCACGACATTGTCGATCCCCCGGGCGAGGTCGATGCGCGGCGGGAAGATGATCCAGCGAATGATCGCCAGCGAGCGTGCGAAAGCGCTCAGGGGCGTCTGCAACAGCGCGGCGGCCAAGGTACCGCCGATGACGATCAGCGCTGCCGGGCCATTGAGCAAGGCGCCGATGCTGCCGCCTTCGAGAAAGTTGCCGCCGACGATTGCGACGAACGCCAGGATGATCCCTATCAGGCTCAACACATCCATCAGACGCAGGCCTCCGTCAGGTGCCGACCGATGTCGTCGAGGCTGTAGATGGCATCGGCCAGGTTGGCTTTGACGATCGCCATGGGCATGCCGTAGATCACGCAGCTGGCTTCGTCCTGGGCCCAGATCTGGCTGCCGCCCTGCTTGAGCAGGCGCGCGCCTTCACGGCCATCGGCGCCCATGCCGGTCAATACCACCGCCAGCACCTTGTCACCGTAGGACTTGGCCGCGGAGCCAAAGGTGATATCCACGCACGGCTTGTAGTTCAGGCGCTCGTCGCCGGGGAGAATTTTCACCGTGCCGCGGGCGTCGACCATCATCTGCTTGCCGCCAGGGGCCAGCAATGCCAGGCCGGGGCGCAGCACGTCACCATCCTCGGCTTCCTTGACCTGAATCTTGCAGAGCTTGTCGAGACGCTCGGCGAAGGCCTTGGTGAAGGCCGCAGGCATGTGCTGGACCAACACGATCGGCGCCGGAAAATGCGCCGGCAGTTGCGTCAGCACGCGCTGCAGGGCGACCGGGCCGCCAGTGGAGGTGCCGATGGCGACGAGCTTGTAGGATTTGCGCTTGGGCGGCGGCGACAGGGCTTGTGCCGGGGCGTCGGCGCCGGGGCGGGCCGGGCTGCGTACTGCCGGGGCAGGCGCTGCGCTGCGGGTGGCGCCTTCGCGGGCAGGCCTCGCTCCCACCGGGGCAGGGGTTGCGGGGCGTGTGTTTTCGGGGGCAAGCCCCCTCGCTACAGGGGGTGGAGCGGCAGGGCTGCTGCGGCGGTTGCTGCGTGCGAGGGTGTGGATCTTCTCGCACAGCATTTGCCTGACTTTCTCGGGGTTGCGCGAGATGTCTTCGAAATTCTTGGGCAGGAAATCGGTGGCCCCAGCGTCCAGCGCGTCGAGGGTCACCCGGGCGCCTTCGTGGGTCAGCGAGGAGAACATCAATACCGGCGTCGGACAGCGCTGCATGATATGCCGCACGGCGGTGATGCCATCCATCATCGGCATCTCGTAGTCCATGGTGATGACGTCGGGCTTGAGCGCGATGGCCTGATCGATGGCTTCACGACCATTGGTGGCGGTGCCGACGACCTGGATAGTGCTATCCGAGGCAAGAATTTCCGAGACGCGGCGGCGGAAGAAACCGGAATCATCCACCACCAGGACCTTGACTGCCATAAACACTCCATTAGGCCGAGCAGCGCACGGGGCGCCGCCCGGCCGTTATTCAGATACGCCGCGCCGCATAGCGCTTGAGCATGCTCGGTACGTCGAGGATCAAGGCGATGCGGCCATCACCGGTAATGGTGGCACCCGACATGCCTGGCGTGCCCTGGAGCATCTTGCCCAGTGGCTTGATCACCACCTCCTCCTGACCCACCAACTGGTCGACCACGAAGCCGATGCGTTGCGTGCCCACGGACAGAATCACCACATGGCCTTCACGTTGTTCTTCATGCGCGGCCGAGGACACCAGCCAGCGCTTGAGGTAGAACAGCGGCAGCGCCTTGTCGCGCACGATCACCACTTCCTGACCATCGACCACGTTGGTGCGCGACAGATCGAGGTGGAAGATCTCGTTGACGTTGACCAGCGGGAAAGCGAACGCCTGATTGCCGAGCATGACCATCAAGGTCGGCATGATCGCCAGCGTCAGCGGTACCTTGATGACGATCTTCGAGCCCTGGCCCTTGGTCGAGTAGATATTGATGGTGCCGTTGAGCTGGGAGATCTTGGTTTTCACCACGTCCATGCCCACGCCGCGACCCGATACGTCGGAGATCTCGGTCTTGGTCGAGAAACCCGGGGCGAAGATCAGGTTGTAGCACTCGGTGTCGCTCAGGCGATCGGCGGCATCCTTGTCCATGACCCCGCGCTTGACCGCGATGTTGCGCAGTATCTGCGGGTCCATGCCCTTGCCGTCGTCGGAGATCGACAGCAGGATGTGGTCGCCCTCCTGCTCGGCCGAGAGCACCACCTTGCCGCCGCGGGGCTTGCCCGAGGCTTCACGTTCTTCCGGGGTTTCGACGCCGTGGTCGACGGCGTTGCGCACCAAGTGGACCAACGGATCGGCCAGGGCCTCGACGAGGTTCTTGTCGAGGTCGGTCTCTTCGCCCACCAGCTCCAGGTTGATCTCTTTCTTGAGCTGACGCGCCAGGTCGCGAACCAGCCGCGGGAAGCGTCCGAAGACCTTCTTGATCGGCTGCATGCGGGTCTTCATCACCGCGGTCTGCAGGTCGGCGGTGACCACGTCGAGGTTGGACACGGCCTTTTGCATCGACTCATCGGCGCTGTTGGCACCCAGGCGCACCAGACGGTTACGCACCAGCACCAGTTCACCGACCATGTTCATGATTTCGTCCAGCCGTGCGGTATCGACCCGTACGGTGGTTTCCGTTTCGCTGGCGGCCGGTTTTTCGCCGCTCGCAGCGGGTGCACGGGCAGGTGCCGGGGCAGGCGCCTTTGCAGGTTCGGCCTTGGCCGGCGGCTCGGGCTTGGCCGCTGGCGCTGCTGCAGGCTTGGCCGCCACTGGCGCTGGGGCTTTCGCCGGAGCTGTGGCTACGGCGGCTTCGCTGAACTTGCCTTTGCCGTGCAGCTCATCGAGCAGGGATTCGAATTCGTCGTCCGAGATCAGGTCAGCCGAACCGGCCGGCACGGCGCTGGCTGCGGGTGCAGCGGATGCCGCGGCAACCGGCGCAACGGCGTCAGGCGCAAAGGTGCCTTTGCCATGCAACTGATCGAGCAGGGCTTCGAATTCGTCATCGGTGATTTCATCGCCGGGCGCGGCATTGCCTGGCGCTGCGGCCGCGGGGCTGACCGGGGCAGCGGCCGGCGCAGAGAACTGCCCTTTGCCGTGCAGCTGGTCGAGCAGCGACTCGAACTCATCGTCGGTGATTTCGTCACCGGCCGCGGCCGCAGCCACAGGGGCTGGGGCTGGGGCAACGGGCGCCTGGCCCTGGGCTTCAGCTTCGGCTTTGGAAGCGCTGAGGCTGTTGAGCAGGGATTCAAATTCATCGTCGGTAATGTCGACAGGCTCTTCGGCAGCCACCTCGACCGGCGCGGGCGCCGCGGCGACTTCGTCGGCACTGGCCGGCTCGGCCAAGCGCGCCAAGGCTGCCAGCAGCTCGGGCGTGGCCGGCGTGACTTCGGTGCGCTCGCGCACTTCGCCGAACATGCTGTTGACGGCGTCGAGTGCTTCAAGCACCACGTCCATCAGTTCCGAGTCAACGCGCCGCTCACCCTTGCGCAGGATGTCGAAGACGTTTTCGGCGATGTGACAGCATTCGACCAGCTCATTGAGCTGGAGGAAGCCGGCGCCGCCTTTTACAGTGTGGAATCCGCGAAAGATTGCATTGAGCAAGTCCGCGTCATCTGGCCGGCTCTCGAGCTCTACCAGTTGTTCGGAGAGTTGCTCGAGGATCTCGCCGGCCTCTACCAGGAAATCCTGAAGGATTTCTTCATCGGCGCCGAAGCTCATGTGGGTGCTCCCTGGAAATCGTTAACCGTCATCAGTTTCTGGAAACTAGAAACCCAGGCTGGACAGCAGATCGTCGACGTCATCCTGTCCGGATACGACGTCTTCACGTTTATCGGCATGAATCTGCGGACCTTCACCCCTGGTGGGATGTTTTTCTTTATCTTTTTCGTCGCGCAGCTGCTGATGGTCGTGTTGGATCCCAGCGAAACGGTCAACCTGACTGGCCATGAGCACCAGTTTGAGCAAATTGCTTTCGACTTCAGTGACCATTTGCGTGACCCGCTTGATCACCTGACCGGTAAGGTCCTGGAAATCCTGGGCCAGCAATATGTCGTTGAGGTGCCCCGACACCTGCTTCGCATCGGCTTCGCTGCGAGTCAGGAAGCCGTCGACACGCTTGACCAGCTCGCGAAACTCGTCGGGCGACGTTTCGCGACGCTGGAAGCGCTGCCAGTCCTGGCGCAGGCTGGCGGCATCGTCGGCGAGCGACCCCAGTACCGGCGTGCTCTCCTCCACCAGGTCCATGGTGCGGTTGGCGGCGGCATCGGTGAGACGCACCACGTAGGAGAGGCGTTCGGTGGCGTCGGTTATCTGCGACACCTCTTTGGCCTGTGGCATGTTCGGGTCGATCTGGAAGTCTACGATTGCACTGTGCAGCTCACGGGTGAGCTTGCCGATCTCCTGGTACAGGCCGCGATCACGGGTCTGGTTCAATTCGTGGATCAGCTGCACGGCTTCGCCGAACTTGCCTTGTTCCAGGCGTTCGACCAACTCCTGGGCATTCTTTTTCAGGGTCGACTCGAAGTCACCCAAACTGGATTGCTTGTCCATACTGCTGCCCCCGTGGCGTCATTCAGCTGTTGACGCGCTCGAAGATCTTCTCGATTTTTTCTTTCAACACTTGCGCAGTGAAAGGCTTGACCACATAGCCGTTCACGCCGGCCTGGGCAGCTTCGATGATCTGTTCACGCTTTGCTTCGGCCGTCACCATCAATACTGGGAGGCTTTTGAGACGGTCATCGGCGCGAACCTGACGCAGCAGGTCGATGCCGGACATGCCGGGCATGTTCCAGTCGGTCACCAGGAAGTCGAAGGCGCCGCTTTGCAGCATCGGCAACGCGGTAACGCCGTCGTCGGCTTCCGAGGTATTGGTGAACCCCAGGTCGCGCAGCAGGTTCTTGATGATCCGCCGCATCGTCGAAAAGTCGTCGACGATGAGGATTTTCATGTTCTTGTCCAAGTAGACCTCCAAGCAGTCTTTAACGCACCCAGCACCTGGGTGCGCGATCAATCAAAACCAGTTATGTGTGTAGCAAGTGGTGAGGGGGCTTGCTCCCGAGGGGCCATTGCTGACTCACCGCGGTGTTTCAGTTCGGGCCTCTCGGGAGCAAGCCCCCTCACCACAGGTATCGCGTTGTTCAATTACGGCCCAACTGCTTGTTTACCTTGCCCGCCACTCACCCAGGCGACTGCGCAGACGCGCCGCGCACTGGCTGTGCAACTGGCTGACCCGCGATTCGCTGACCCCCAGCACTTCGCCGATCTCCTTGAGGTTCAGTTCCTCGTCGTAGTACAGCGACAGCACCAGTTTTTCCCGTTCAGGCAGGTTGGCGATGGCATCGGCCAAGGCCGCCTGGAAGCGCTCGTCTTCCAGGCCGCGCGATGGCTCGGGGCTACCGCTGGCGCCCTCCTCGTGCAGCCCTTCATGCTCACCGTCCTGCAGCAGGTCGTCGAAGCTGAACAGGCGACTGCCCAAGGTATCGTTCAGAATCCCGTAATAATCATCCAGACTCATCTGGAGTTCGGCCGCAACCTCGTGATCTTTAGCGTCGCGGCCAGTTTTTGCTTCGATAGCGCGAATGGCATCACTGACCATGCGGGTATTGCGATGCACCGAACGCGGTGCCCAGTCACCTTTGCGCACCTCGTCGAGCATGGCGCCACGGATGCGGATACCGGCGTAGGTCTCGAAACTGGCGCCCTTGCTGGAGTCGTATTTGGTCGAGACTTCGAGCAGGCCGATCATCCCGGCCTGGATCAGGTCCTCGACCTGCACACTGGCCGGCAGACGCGCCAGCAGGTGGTAGGCAATACGCTTGACCAGCGGTGCGTAGGTCTCGATCAGCTGATACTGCTGAGACTCGCGCGAGGCCTTGTTGTACATCCGATATCCGCTTGCGCTCATGAGACAGGTCCCGCACTGGTTTGCTGAACCAAACGTTCGACGAAGAACTCCAGGTGCCCGCGTGGATTGGCGGGCAACGGCCAGGTGTCGACCTTTTGGGCGATCGCCTTGAAGGCCAGCGCGCATTTGGAGCGCGGGAAGGCCTCGTAGACGGCACGTTGTTTCTGCACAGCCTTGCGCACCGATTCGTCGTACGGCACGGCGCCCACGTACTGCAGGGCCACGTCGAGGAAGCGGTCGGTCACCTTGGTCAGCTTGGCGAACAGATTGCGGCCTTCCTGCGGGCTCTGGGCCATGTTGGCCAGGACCCGGAAGCGGTTCATGCCGTAGTCGCGGTTGAGCAGCTTGATCAGCGCGTAGGCGTCGGTGATCGAGGTCGGCTCGTCGCACACCACCAGCAGCACTTCCTGGGCTGCGCGCACGAAGCTGACCACCGAGTCGCCGATGCCGGCGGCGGTATCGATCACCAGCACATCGAGGTTGTCGCCGATGTCGCTGAAGGCCTGGATCAAGCCGGCATGCTGGGCGGGCGTCAGGTGCACCATGCTCTGGGTCCCGGAGGCGGCCGGCACGATACGGATCCCGCCGGGCCCCTGCAGGAGCACGTCACGCAGCTCGCAGCGCCCTTCAATGACGTCAGCCAGGGTGCGTTTAGGCGTCAGGCCGAGCAACACGTCGACGTTGGCCAGACCGAGGTCGGCGTCCATCAACATGACTCTGCGGCCAAGTTCCGCCAGCGCCAGTGAAAGGTTCACTGACACGTTGGTCTTGCCGACGCCACCTTTACCGCCGGTTACGGCGATCACCTGTACGGGATGCATGCTACCCATGTTCGTTCTTTACCTTGTCACTTAGACCGAGGCCACACGACTGACTGCGCTTCATCTTCTGAAGATTGCCTGGCAGACCATCGATGCAGGTGGATTGCAACGTTTTCATTGTTTGTTTCCCTCAGCCCGCGCGCTTGCCAGGGCTGTGGTAGAGATCAGCGAACATATCGGCCATGGCCTCTTCGCTGGGCTCCTCTTGCAGTTGCATGTTCACCGCGCGGGTGACCAATTGATGTTTGCGCGGCAGATGCAGGTCGTCCGGAATGCGCGGGCCATCGGTCAGATAGGCCACGGGCAGGGCGTGGTGGATGGCCAGGCTCAACACCTCGCCCAGGCTGGCGCTTTCGTCCAGCTTGGTGAGGATGCAGCCCGACAGGCCACAACGCTTGTAACTGTGATAGGCCGCGGTCAGTACCTGCTTCTGGCTGGTGGTGGCCAGGACCAGGTAGTTGCGCGCCTTGATGCCACGACCGGCCAGACTCTCCAGTTGCAGGCGCAGGGCCGGATCGCTGGCTTGCAGGCCGGCGGTATCGATCAACACCACGCGCTTGCGCAACAGCGGCTCCAGCGCCTGACCCAGGGACTGGCCGGGGTCGACGTGGGTGACCGAGACATTGAGAATCCGCCCCAGGGTCTTGAGTTGCTCCTGGGCACCGATACGAAAACTGTCCATGCTCACCAGCGCGATGTTCTGCGCGCCGTACTTGAGCACGTAACGTGCGGCCAGCTTGGCCAGAGTGGTGGTCTTGCCCATGCCGGCCGGGCCGACCATGGCGATCACACCGCCCTCTTCGAGCGGCTCGACCTCCGGGGTGACGATCATCCGGGTCAGGTGCGCGAGCAGCATGCGCCAGGCTTGACGCGGTTCTTCGATGTCGCCGGTGAGGGCCAGCAGGTCGCGCGACAGCGGACCGCTGAGGCCGATGCGCTGCAGGCGGCGCCACAGGTTGGCCTGCTGCGGGCGGCTGCCCTGCAGCTGGGTCCAGGCCAGCGAGCCGAGTTGCACTTCAAGCAGTTCACGCAGGCCGTTGAGCTCCGAACGCATGGAGTCGAACAGACGCTGGTCGACGCCAGGCTGGGCCGGTGCCGCAGGCGCTGCCGGACGCGCCGGCTCTTCGAAGCGTGGTTCGATCAGGGGCTCGGCGGCGGTCAGCGGCAGGCCGGCGAACAGCTGGCGATTGGTGTGCGCGACGCTGTCGCCGCGCTGGCCGAGTTCGGCCTGGGCGGTGACGATGCGCGACTGGGTCTTGCGCAGCTCGTCTTCGAGCTCGACGTTAGGCACCCGCGGCGCCAGCGCCGAGAGCTTGTAGTCCAGCGCGGCAGTCAGTTCCACACCGCCGGCAATCCGACGGTTGCCGATGATCGCGGCTTCGGCGCCCAGCTCGTCGCGGACCAGTTTCATGGCCTGACGCATATCGGCTGCGAAAAAACGCTTAACTTGCATAACCCATCACCCTCAGCCGTTGGGCCCTACTGTCGCGACGATCGTAACTTGCTTGTTGTCAGGAATTTCCTGATACGCCAGTACATGTAAATTCGGCACCGCCAACCGGCCAAAGCGCGACAACATCGCTCGAACCGGCCCGGCCACCAGCAGAATCGCCGGCTGGCCTTGCATTTCTTGACGCTGGCAGGCTTCGATCAACGAACGCTGGAGTTTCTCCGCCATGCTTGGCTCCAGCAAAACGCCGTCTTCCTGACCCATACCCGCCTTCTGCAGACTATTGAGCAAAATCTGTTCCAACCTTGGCTCCAGGGTGATAACAGGCAACTCGGACTCAACGCCCACAATGCTTTGCACGATGGCGCGGGACAATCCGACCCGCACCGCGGCCACCAGCGCGCCGGTATCTTGACTCCGGCCGGCGTTGTTGGCGATGGCTTCGGCAATGCTGCGGATATCGCGCACCGGCACCTGTTCGGCCAGCAGCGCCTGCAGGACCTTGAGCAGCGAAGACAACGACAGCACACCCGGCACCAGTTCCTCGGCCAGCTTGGGCGAACCCTTGCCCAGCACCTGCAACAGCTGCTGAACTTCTTCATGGCCGATCAGCTCATGGGCGTGCTTTTGCAGAATCTGGTTCAGGTGAGTGGCCACTACTGTACTGGCATCGACGACAGTGTACCCCAATGACTGCGCCTGGCTACGCAAACTGAGCTCGATCCACACCGCTTCCAGGCCAAAGGCCGGGTCCTTGGCGTTGATGCCGTTAAGCGTGCCGAACACCTGGCCGGGGTTGATCGCCAGTTCCCGATCGGGGTAGATCTCCGCTTCGGCCAGGATCACGCCCATGAGCGTCAGGCGGTAGGCGCTGGGCGCCAGGTCGAGGTTGTCGCGGATGTGCACGGTCGGCATCAGGAAGCCCAGGTCCTGGGAGAGCTTCTTGCGCACCCCTTTGATCCGCGCCAGCAGCTGCCCACCTTGGTTGCGATCAACCAGAGGAATCAGGCGATAGCCCACTTCCAGGCCGATCATGTCGATCGGGGTGACATCGTCCCAGCCCAGCTCCTTGGTTTCCTGGTTGCGTGTTGGCGAGGGCAGCAAGTCTTGTTGACGCTGCGCCTCTATGACCGCCAACTCCTTGACCTCGTTCTGTTTTTTCCACAACAGCCAGGCACCGCCGGCCGCCACGGCAGCCAGGCTGATGAACGCGACGTGGGGCATGCCGGGCACCGAGCCCATGACCAGCATCAAACCCGCCGAGACCGCCAGGGCCTTGGGCGAGCCGAACATCTGCCGGTTGATCTGCTTGCCCATTTCTTCCGAGCCGGAGGCGCGGGTCACCATGATCGCGGCGGCGGTGGACAACAGCAGCGACGGCAACTGCGCCACCAAACCGTCACCGATGGTCAGCAAGGCATAGACCTTGCCCGCATCGGCGAACGTCAAGCCGTGCTGGAACATGCCCACGGCCATGCCGCCGAGCAGGTTGATGAACAGGATCAACAGGCCGGCGACGGCGTCACCGCGCACGAATTTGCTGGCGCCGTCCATCGAGCCGTAGAACTCGGCCTCGGCGGCCACTTCGGAACGACGGGCCTTGGCACCGGCCTGGTCGATCAAACCGGCGTTGAGGTCGGCGTCGATCGCCATCTGTTTGCCCGGCATGGCGTCGAGGGTGAACCGCGCGCTCACTTCGGAGATACGCCCGGCACCCTTGGTCACCACCACGAAGTTGATGATCATGAGGATCGCGAACACCACGATACCGACCACATAGTTACCGCCGATCACCACCTCGCCGAAGGCCTGGATCACCTTGCCCGCCGCCTCGTGACCGGTATGACCGTGGAGCATCACCACCCGTGTCGACGCGACGTTGAGCGCCAGACGCAGCAAGGTGGCCACCAGCAGGATGGTCGGGAACACGGCAAAGTCGAGCGGGCGCATGGCGTACACGCACACCAGCAGGACGACGATGGACAGCGCGATGTTGAAGGTGAAGAACACGTCCAGGAGGAATGGCGGCACCGGCAGCATCATCATGGCCAGCATCACCAGCAGCAACAGCGGCACGCCGATGTTGCCGCGGCTCAGGCCGACGATGTTGCTGCGGGCGGTGTTGATAAGTTGGGAACGGTCCACCGGTCTTCCTCATGATCGCAAGCAAACTTTTGACGCCTGGGCGGGCGCCATAGTGCTTGTGCAAGAAGCCTTCCAACTTTCAAGATCCCCCGGTAGCGGGGGGGCTTGCCCCCGAAAAACTGTCGACTCAGTGATGGGGTCTGGCCGATTTTTCGGGGGCGAGCCCCCTCGCTACAGGAGTCGTCATGAGAGAGAGTCGGGATCCGGATCGGCATCGCGCTTGAGTTCGTCCGGAATCGGCAGATCGTCGAGGGGCTTGGGACGCTTGCCACGGCCGGCACGATGCTGGCGAATCTGATAGACGTACGCCAGTACCTGAGCGACCGCCATGTACAGGCCGGCGGGGATCTGCGCATCGACCTCGGTGGAGTAGTAGATCGAGCGCGCCAGTGCCGGCGACTCCAGCAGCTGGATCTCGTGCGCCACAGCGATCTCGCGGATTTTCAGGGCGACGAAGTCCGTACCCTTGGCCAGCAGTACCGGCGCCCCGCCCTGCTCCGGATCGTACTTGAGCGCCACTGCATAGTGAGTCGGGTTGGTGATGATCACGTCCGCTGTAGGCACGTTGGCCATCATGCGCCGCTGCGATGCCTCGCGCTGCAGCTGGCGGATGCGGCCCTTGACCTCCGGGCGCCCTTCGGCGTCCTTGTACTCGTCGCGGACCTCCTGCTTGGTCATCAACAGCTTCTGCCGCCCCTGGTAGATCTGGATCGGCACATCGATTGCCGCGATGATCAACAGCCCGGCGGCCATCCACACCGAACTCCAGCCCACCACCTGCACGCTGTGGATGATGGCCTGATCCAGCGGCTCCTTGGCGATCGCCAGCAGTTCCAGCTGATCCTTGCGCAGCACGACCAAGGCAACCACGAGGATCACTACGAACTTGCCGATTGCCTTGAGCAGCTCGATGACGGAGTTGATGGAAAACATGCGCTTGATGCCGCTCAGCGGGTTCATGCGACTGAACTTGGGGGCCATCCCTCCCGCGGCGAACAACCAGCCGCCCAGCGCCAAGGGACTGAGCAGCGAAGCGAGCAGCAGCGCCAATAGAATCGGCTGAGTCGCGAGGTAGGCATCCTTGGCCGCCTGCAGAAGGAAGATCTGCATGTAGCGCTCTTCCATGATCACTTCGCGCGGCAGGGTGAAACTCTTCTGCATCAGCGTCAGGAAGGTGTGCGCCAAGGCGCCGCCATAGGCCAGGCAGGCGCCGGTGCCCGCCAGCATCACGGCCACGGTGTTGAGCTCCTTGGAGCGGATGACCTCACCTTGTTCGCGCGAATCCCGCTTGCGCTTGTCTGTGGGGTCTTCTGTCTTGTCGGCGCCGCTCTCGCTCTCTGCCATGGCTCATTGTGCCCTGATCATGCCGCGCAGCCACTGCAGCGCGTTGGCGGCGATCGGCTGATACTGACTCAGAAGATCGGCCATGCTGATCCACAGGATCACCAGGCCCATCACCAGGATCAGCGGAAAGCCGATCGAAAAGATGTTCAACTGCGGCGCCGCCTTGGTCATCACCCCGAAGCAGATGTTGACCACCAGCAACGCCGTGATCGCCGGCAGCACCAGCAACAGCGCCGAGCCCAGCACCCAGCCCATGCGCAGTACCAGTTCCCAGATGTTGCTGGTGAACAGCGCGTGCCCCACCGGCAGTGTGGTGAAGCTCTCGGTCAGCACCTCGAACACCACCAGATGGCCGTTCATCGACAGAAACAGCAGGGTCACCAGCATGGTGAAAAACTGCCCGACCACCGCCGATGACACACCGTTGGTGGGGTCGATCATGGACGCAAACGACATGCCCATCTGCACCGCCAGGATCTGCCCGGCGATGGTGAATACCTGGAACAGCATCTGCAGCGACAAGCCCATCATGGCGCCGACGATGATCTGCTCGGCGATCAGCAGCATGCCGCTCGGGCCCAGAGGATTGACCTGCGGCATCGGCGGCAGCCCCGGCACGATACACACAGTAATGGCCACGGCGAGGTACAGGCGAATACGCCGCGACACGGTGTTGGCGCCGAAGATCGGCATGGTGGTCAGCAGTGCGGCCACCCGGAACAGCGGCAGAATGAAGGTCGCCACCCACGTGCTGATCTGCAGATCGGTCAGTTGCAGCACCGCGGGTCAGCCGATCAACTGCGGAATGCTGGTGTACAGGCGCGTGATGTAGTCCATGAAGGTCTGCACCACCCAAGGCCCACCGACGATGACGGTGACCAGCATCACCAGCAGGCGCGGCAGAAAGCCCAGGGTCTGTTCGTTGATTTGCGTGGCGGCCTGGAACATCGCCACGATCAGCCCGACGATCAGACTCGGCAGCACCGAAAAGGACACCATCACCACGGTCAGCCACAGAGCATCGCGAAACAGGTCAAGGGCGACTTCTGGAGTCATGGAGCGATTCTCCTGCAATCGACAAGGGCGTCAGACACCGCCGAAACTGCCAGCCAAGGTGCCGATGATCAGGGCCCAGCCGTCGACCAGCACGAACAGCATGATCTTGAACGGCAACGAAATGATCAGCGGCGATAGCATCATCATGCCCATGGCCATGAGGATACTGGCGATCACCAGGTCGATGACCAGAAACGGAATGAAGATCATGAAGCCGATCTGGAAGGCGGTCTTGAGCTCGGAGATCACGAACGCCGGCACGATGATGGTCAGCGGCGCCTGGTCCGGCCCAGTGATGTCGGTGCGCTTGGACAAGCGCACGAACAGGTCCAGGTCGCTCTGGCGAGTCTGGGCGAGCATGAAATCCTTCAGCGGTACCTGGGCTTTGGCCAAGGCATCCTGGGCGCTCATCTTCTCGGCCAGATAGGGTTGCAGCGCGTCGTTGTTCACCCGATCGAATACCGGAGCCATGATGAACATGGTCAGGAACAGCGCCATGCCGGTGAGCAACTGGTTGGACGGGGTCTGCTGCAGGCCCAGGGCCTGACGCAGGATGGAGAAGACGATGATGATCCGCGTGAAGCTGGTCATCAGCATGACGCCCGCGGGGATGAAACTCAGCGCGGTCATGATCAGCAGGATCTGCAGGCTGACCGAATATTCCTGCTGGCCGTTGGCACCATTGGACAGGGTGATGGCCGGGATCGACAGCGGATCGGCGGCCAGCGCCATGGGCGCCGCGACCACCAGCAACAGCGTCAAGAGGATGCGCACGGCGCCCATTACTTCTTATCCTTCTGGTCCTTGCCCAGCAGTTCCATCAGGCGCTGAGCGAATTCCGGCGTGGCCTGCTCGCTGCGAGCGGGGCTGCGCACGGGCTCCTTCATGACGTGCAGCGAGGTGATGCGGCCCGGGCTGACGCCCAGCAGGACCTGCTCGTCACCGACCTGAACCAGCACCAGGCGATCGCGCGGCCCCAAGGCCCGGGCACTGACGATATCGATGACCTGGCCACCCCGGGGCGCCGCCTGTTGCACGCGGCGAACCACCCAGGCCAGGGCGACGATGACCGCCAGCACCACCAGCAGGCCCAGCATCAACTGTGTCAGTTGCCCCGCCATGCTGCCGCCAGTCGCTGTCGCGACCGTCGCCGCCGGGCCCGCTTCGTTGGTTGCCGGCGCCCCTACGGTGGCGGCCAGGGCCGACAACGGTAGCGCGGCGAGCACCATCAGCCAGCGCTTCATCAGCGCAGCTTCTTGATACGTTCGCTGGGGCTGATCACGTCCGTCAGGCGGATGCCGAACTTCTCGTTGACCACCACCACCTCGCCATGGGCGATCAAGGTGCCGTTGACCAGCACATCGAGGGGCTCGCCGGCGAGGCGATCGAGTTCGATCACCGAACCTTGGTTGAGCTGCAGCAGGTTGCGGATGTTGATCTCGGTAGCGCCGACTTCCATGGAGATGGTCACCGGGATATCCAGGATCACGTCCAGGTTCGGGCCTTCGAGGCTCACCGCATGGTTGGCCTTGGGCACCGAGCCGAACTCTTCCATGGGCAGGCGCGTACCCTGCGGCTTGGACGCGGCATCGGCCGCCAGCAGGGCGTCGATATCGCCTTGGCCGCCTTCACCGGATTCACCCAGGGCAGCGGCCCATTCATCGGCGAGCGCCTGGTCTTCTGCGGAGATTGTTTCGTTTTCGTCAGCCATGAGGGTCCTCGACGGGCAAAGATTCAGTGATTACAGGCCTGATGGCGCGCTTTTCAGCGACGCTCTATCGGCTCGATGACTTGCAGTGCCAGGTTGCCCTTGTGGGAGCCCAGCTTGGCCTTGAACGACGGCACGCCATTGGCGCGCAGGACCAGTTCATCCGGCAGTTCTATCGGGATCACATCCCCCGGCTGCATGTGCAGGATATCCCGCAACTTGAGCTGGCGACGGGCTACCGTCGCGCCCAGCGGCACGCTTACATCCAGCACGTCTTCGCGCAGCGCCTTGCTCCAGCGCTCGTCCTGATCGTCCAGGTCGGACTGGAAGCCGGCATCGAGCATCTCGCGCACCGGCTCGATCATCGAATACGGCATGGTCACGTGCAGGTCGCCCCCACCACCATCGAGTTCGATGTGGAAGGTGGACACCACCACCGCCTCACTAGGACCGACAATGTTGGCCATGGCCGGGTTCACTTCCGAGTTGATGTACTCGAAGTTGAGATCCATGATCGCCTGCCAGGCTTCCTTCATGTCGATGAACACCTGGTCCAGCACCATGCGCACGACACGCAACTCGGTAGGCGTGAATTCACGGCCTTCGATCTTGGCGTGACGGCCATCGCCGCCGAAAAAGTTGTCCACCAGCTTGAACACCAGCTTGGCGTCGAGGATGAACAGCCCGGTACCGCGCAGGGGCTTGATCTTGACCAGGTTGAGGCTGGTGGGCACGTACAGCGAATGCACGTACTCGCCGAACTTCATCACCTGCACCCCGCCCACCGCCACATCGGCGGAGCGCCGCAGCATGTTGAACATGCTGATGCGGGTATAGCGGGCGAAGCGCTCGTTGATCATCTCGAGGGTCGGCATACGCCCCCGCACGATGCGGTCCTGGCTGGTCAGGTCGTAGCTTTTGACCGAGCCCGGATCGCCATTGCTTTCGGTTTGAACCAAGCCATCGTCGACGCCATGCAGCAGCGCGTCGATTTCATCCTGGGAGAGCAGATCCTGCACGGCCATGTCGTGCTCCTACTGCAATACGAAATTGGTGAACAGCAACTGATCGACGACCAGCTTGCCGACTTCTTTCTGCGCCACTTCCTGCACACTCGCGGTGGCTTTCTGACGCAACATCTCCTGACCGATCGGGGTCGCCAGGGCATCGAAGCTCTGCCCCGAGAACAGCATCACCAGGTTGTTGCGGATCACCGGCATGTGCACCTTGAGGGCATCGAGGCCCGCCTGGTCGCGGGTCATCAGGGTGATGCTGACCTGCAGGTAACGCTGGCGACCATTTTGATCGAGATTGACCACGAACGCCGGCGACATCGCTTCATAGATGGCTGGAGCCTTGCCGGCCGGAGTCGCGGCCACGGCGGGATGGTCTTCGGTCTTGGCCATGGATTTGTGCAGGAAGAACCAGGTCCCGCCCACCGATCCGCCGATGACCACCAGCATGGCCACGACGATGATGATAATGAACTTGAGTTTGCCTTTGCCTTTGCCTGCGGGGTCTTTCGCTTCTTCGCTCTGCGCCATGCCAATAATCCGTCGCTAATCGGTTTTAAACTACCGCACGATTAGGGGAGAGCAAGTGTTATGCCAGAAGTCGAAAAGCCGTAGCGAGGTGGCTTGCCACTTATGGCGGTGCAGGCCAAAGGGAGAGGATCCGCGCAGCGGATCGGGGGCAAGCCCCCTCGCTACAGGGGTTGTCAGGCGTAGTAATCCACCGCGCTGGTGCCGATCACCGAGGTGCTGTGGATAACTTGCGCAACATCGCTGGCGCCACTGTCGCTGTCGATGCCATCGCTGCGACCGAGGCGCCCACCACTGCCGCCAGAGGTTTGCTGGGCCTGCGGCTGGCCATTCTGCTGCTGTTGGCGTGACTGGTCGGACACGTTGACATCCATCTGCCCGAGGCCCTGCTGGGCGAACATCTCCTTGAGCCGCCCTTGCTGGTTTTCCAACGCCTCGCGCACGCCAACGTGGGAGCTCATGAAGGTGACCTGGGTCTGCTGGTCGTTGTTCATGGTGACCTTGATGTCCAGACGTCCCAGCTCGGCCGGTGACAACTGAATATCGGCGGACTTGAGATTCTGGCTCGACAGGTACATGACCCGGTTGACCACGCCCTCGGTCCAGCCCGACTGGTTCATGGCCAGCGGCGAGGCCGGTGGCGTAGCGGGCGCACTGCTCACGGACTTGCCGGTGGCCTGGGTCAAGGCGCTCAGACGATCGCCGAAGCTGTTGGCGCCGGCATCGCCGACCCCGCCTTTGATGCCGTTGACGCCAGTCTCGGCGCTGGCCGCACCCAGGCCCTTGTCACTGCTGCCGGCCTTGCCTTCAGCAGCGGTCTGTTGCTGGATGAGTGTGGTCAAGCCTGCTACGGCGGCATTGTCGTCAGCCTGCTGGGTCGCATTGGCCGCCTGATTGTTATCAGCCGCATGGGCCGAGGTCGTGCCTTGCGCCTTGGCGTTCTGCTCGAGGGCGAGGCGCAGTGCGGGCATATCGGCAAGCGGATCGGCGTTCGGATCGAAATCGTCGTCCGACTTGCCGGTGTCTTTGGCGCCATCCTTGGCAGCGGTGGCCGATGGCGCGACCATGGCCAGCAGGTTCGGGTCTACCGCGGGCGTGGCGGCAGCGGGCGCAGCGGCAGCGACCGCAGGATCGACGGCAGGCTTGAGCAAGGAGGGATCAAGGGCAGGGTCTGCCGCCAAGGCGGCCGTATCGGTCGCCTTGGCGTCGTCATTGGCCGCAGCCTCACTGGCCTTGTCGCTCTTGCCAGCCTTGGTGTCATCGGCCTTCGCGGCGTCGTCCTGGTCCTTGTCCTTGCTGGCGACTTTCTTGTCGTTACCCTTGGTGCTGTCGACCTTGTTGCTGTCGGTCTTGGTGCTGTCGACTTTGTCGTTGTCCGCCGCCGGTTTCGCCTTGGCAGGCAGATCCTTGCCGCTATCGGCAACGACAGGTTTGGCGGGATTGGCCTGATTGGCAAACGACGACTTGTTGGCGGCAGCATTGGCCAGCTTGTCGGCATAGGCCTGAGCGGCGTCAGCTTTCTGCGCATAGTCAGCCTGACTTTGGCGTGAATACACCGAAGCAAAGCTGTCGGCGCCCGAAGGCGCTGCCTCTTGCGTCTTGCTGGAAAGCAGGGCGTTGGCGGTGGACGTCTGGGTGGCAGACGCAGGTTGCAGTAACGGATTTGAGGCAACAGGCATGGCAAGGTCTCCGCTGCGCGGCAATCAATGGCACAGATGGCAGAGACAAAGCAAAAGCCGGGCCAACGCGGCCTGGCTTGAAGAATCAGGCGGAATATCGCTCGCGTTCGCGCTCGTAGACTGGCTTCACGACATGGAATTCGTCATAGATATCTCGAAGCAATTGCTGGATATCGCAACAACCGAGCTGGTTGGCGCATTGTTCGAGCTGCGAGCACAACTGCGCCAACACTGTCGCGCCCATATTGCTGCTGCTGCCCTTGAAGCTGTGCGCAGCCTGGCTGATCTGCTTGGGGTCGGATGCCGCCTGCAATGCCTGAAGGCGATCCTGGGAGTCGCTGAGGAAGGTATCCAGCAGTTCTGGATAGGCCTCTTCCATCACTTCCCGCAGGGAGCGAAGCACTTCGGGATCGACGTGGGGCTGGATTGCTGCTTCGATTATCACTTGTTCGCTCCTTGATCAAGCTGGGTATTCGGCTTGCTACCCGCTGGAAAATCACCGGTTCAATTGCCGACCGGACGCTGCCAGGAAAATTCGACACACACGCTACGCCCATCTTCGTCCCAGACCGCCCGCTCGCTGAGCTGCCGCACCAGGCTCATGCCGCGCCCGGACAGGCCCTGGGACGGCGTAGGCCGAGCGAGGATCTCGGGGACATCGAAACCGCTGCCGCTGTCTTCCACGCGAATGGTCAGTCGACCACCGCCCTGCCCGTCGGGCGACACCCGCAACTGCAGGCGGATGAAGCCGTCGACCAGCGCGTCGAGACGCTCGTTGCGCTGGCGATAATATTGGGCAAAACCTTGAGCATCTCGCTTGAGCGCCGAATCCAGCCCCAATACACCGTGTTCCAGCGCATTGGAGTATAGCTCTGTCAGCACGCTATAGAGGGCACCGCTCTGCGTACGCAGACCATGCACTTCCTGCAGCGACTGCAGCAGGTACGGCAGCGGGTTGAAGCGGCGCAAGGTTTCGCCACGATATTCAAAAGCGGCCGACCAGTCCAGCGGACTCGACTGGCCGCTGTCGGAAAAAACCACCGGGGTGTGCGGCAGGCTCGCCGGCTCGACCACAAAGATCTGCACCATGCTGACGTCATCCCGTGACTCACCACGGAATTCGTCCAGCGCGGTCTGTATTTCCTCGAACAATCGATGGGGCCAGCGGTTGTTGCGCAGCACCGCATCGAGCCGCTCGGCGCCGAACAGCTGGTCCTCGCCGTTGGCCGTGTCGATCACGCCATCGGACAACAGGAACAACTGGTCGCCCTGGCTGAGCGAGTGCACCTCGGTCTTGTCGTTGAAACCTTGGCGCGACAGCACACCGAGGGGCAGATGGCGGGATTGCAGGGCGATCCGCTCACCGCCCTGGCAAAGAATGTAGCCATCCGGCAGGCCGCCGTTCCAGACCTCGACCTGCAAGCGCTGAAAGCTGACGTTGAGCATGGTGGCGCAGCAGAACATGTCCACCGGCAGGATGCGTTTGAGCTTGGCGTTCATTTCTCGCAGGATTTCCGCCAGGCCATAGCCCTTGGCGGTCATGCCATAGAAGACTTCGGCCACCGGCATGGCGCCGACGGCGGCCGGCAGGCCATGACCGGTGAAATCGCCGAGCAACACATGCATGTCACCGGACGGGGTGAAGGACGCCAGCAGCAAGTCACCGTTGAACAGGGCATAAGGCGATTGCATGTAGCGAATATTCAACGAGCTGAGGCAACCGGAGTGGGCGATCTGATCGAACACCGCCTTGGCCACTCGCTGCTCGTTGAGCAGGTATTCATGGTGCTGGGAAATCTGGTTGCGCTGTTCCAGGACCGTGGCCTGCAGGCGGCGCAGGCGATCCATGGCGGTGATCTTGGCGGCGAGTATCACCTGGTTGTAGGGCTTGGCCAGAAAGTCGTCGCCACCCGCTTCCAGGCACGCCACCAGCGCCTGCTCCTCGCTCATGGAAGTCAGGAAGATGATCGGTACCAGCTCTTCACCGGCCATGGCCTTGATCCGCCGCGCCGCTTCGAAGCCATCCATCACCGGCATCATCGCATCGAGCAGCACCAACTGCGGACGCTGGGTTTCGAACACCCGCACCGCTTCTTCGCCGTTTTCGGCCTGCACCACGTAATGGCCCTGACGGCGGACGATGGAAGACAGCAACATGCGGTCGGTCATGTTGTCGTCGGCGATCAACACCGTCAGCGGGTCAGGCACGGGCAGAGTCAAGAGATGTCGAACAGCTTGTCGAAGTTGGAGATGGCCAGGATCTTGCGAACATCGGGCGAGCTGTTGGTGATGTTCACCTCCGCGGCTTCGCCACCGGCATAGTCGCGCAAGAGCAACAACATGCCCAGCGCCGAGCTATCGAGGTAGGTCGCGTCCTTGAGGTCGATGACGAAGGCTTTAGGCTTGGGAAAAACGCTTTCGTATTGTTCTCGAAACTGCTGGTGAGCGCCGAAGTCGAAACGGCCCTTGATCGCGATGGTCAACTTTTTCCCATCGTCGTCTTTCGTGGCAGTTACTTCTGTGGTCATGGGATATTCCTTTAGGATTATTGCCAACACTGACAAAGGTTTAGCATCGGCACGCGCCTACAGCAACCCCGGCAGGCGGTGAAAATAGTTTTATCCTTGCCTGGCCTCAGTATTGCTCGCGCTGCGGCAGGCGCTGCGACAGTTCGTCAAGCAAGCGCTGTTCGCGGCGATCCTCAAGCCGGCGCGCTTCCTCAGCATAGCGCAGCACCAACTTGCGCAGGCCTTCGACGCGGGCATAGGCTTTCTGCCACACGTTGCGGGCGCTGTTGAGGTTGCCCTGGTGCCAGGCCAGGCTCTTGTGCTGCTGGGCCACGGCGGTTTCCAGTTGATTGAGGAAGCGTTGATAGTTCATCAGCCACTGCCCCGAGACACCACGACTGCCCTGAGTCATCCATTGCTGCTGATAGTCGCTGCGAAACTTTTCCAGCTCCGCGAGCTTGGCGTGGGACAGGTTGACCTGGCCCTGAAAGTGGCCAAGCCGCTGCGCCGCCTTTTTTTCGACGCTCTCGGCCATCTCCACCACAGGCGCCAGACGCGCCGCTCGACTCATCGCCATGATCTATCAGCCCGGCGCCACAGGCGCGAAAACCGCCGCGAGACGATCGCGGCTGTCCTGCAGGCTTTCGTTCTCTTGCAGGCCCTGGCGCAGGTAACGCACCAACGCAGGCTGCAGAGAGATCGCCAGGTCGGTCTCGCGATCACCACCGGCAACGTAGGCCCCCACACTGATCAGATCACGGCTCTGTTGATAGCGTGACCACAACTGCTTGAACTGCTGGGCCTGCCCCATGTGCTGCGGGCTGACCACCGAAGGCATGACCCGGCTGATCGAGGCTTCGATGTCGATGGCGGGATAATGCCCCTCCTCCGCCAATCGCCGGGACAGCACGATGTGCCCGTCAAGTACGCCCCGCGCCGAGTCGGCGATCGGGTCCTGTTGGTCATCGCCCTCGGACAGCACGGTGTAGAAGGCGGTGATCGATCCGCCACCGGCTTCAGCGTTACCGGCGCGCTCCACCAACTTGGGCAGCTTGGCGAACACCGACGGCGGGTAACCCTTGGTGGCGGGCGGCTCGCCGATGGCCAGGGCAATCTCGCGCTGGGCTTGGGCATAGCGGGTCAGGGAGTCCATCAGCAACAGGACGTTCTTGCCCTTGTCGCGGAAATATTCGGCGATACGGGTGCAGTACATGGCGGCGCGCAGGCGCATCAGCGGCGCGTCATCCGCGGGCGAAGCCACCACCACCGAGCGCTTGAGGCCCTCGGGCCCCAGGCTGTGCTCGATGAACTCCTTGACCTCGCGCCCCCGCTCACCGATCAGCCCGACCACGATGATGTCCGCCTCGGTAAAGCGCGTCATCATGCCCAGCAGCACGCTCTTGCCCACCCCGGTGCCGGCGAACAGGCCCAGGCGCTGGCCGCGACCGACTGTGAGCAAGCCGTTGATGGAGCGGATGCCCACGTCGAGCGGCTGGCTGATAGGGTCGCGCTTGAGCGGGTTGATGGTAGGGCCGTCCATCGGCACCCAGTCTTCGGCCTTCATGCCGCCCTTGCCGTCCAACGCGCGGCCGGCGCCATCCAGTACCCGTCCGAGCATGGTCATGCCCATCGGCAGGCGTCCGGTATCGGCCAATGGCACCACGCGGGCACCTGGGGCGATGCCGGAGACACTGCCCACCGGCATCAGAAACACCTTGCTGCCGGAGAAGCCCATGACTTCGGCCTCGACCTCGACGGCGTCATAGCTGACGTCGTTGATCACCCGGCAGCGGCTGCCCATGGCGGCGCGCAGACCCTCGGCTTCGAGGGTCAGGCCGACCATGCGCAACAGCCGGCCTTCGACGACCGGCTGGCGTGGCAGGTCTATGGCCTGTGGATAACTCGACAGGCGCTTGAGGAAGCTGGTGCGATCAAGACGCATCGCCGGGCTCCGACGGTTTGGCCTTGGGCTTGGCCCGTGACCTGGTTTCAGGCTTGGCCTGTTCGGCGGCGGTCTCGTCGGCCGCCGCTTCGGGCGCGGCGTCAGAGGAAGTGTCTGCATCGAGCTCGGCATCGAGCTGCGCCAGATCGGCGGCCAATTCGCTATCCAGGTCGACGGCGCCACTGCCATCGGCGTCGAGGTCGGCATGCGCCTCGGCCGCCGCGGTAATCGGCTCGGGCGCTAGCGGCTCGACGATTTGTGCCTGTCGGGCGGCGGCTGCGGCTCTGATCTGGGCCTGATGATGCAGGTTCTGGGCCTCGACCGCCGCCAGGTCGATGGCGATGTCCGACTCGGCGGGATGCATGCCCTGCTCGTGCAATTGCCCGAACATCATGGCGATGGCCTGGGTGATGCGTGTCTCGATGGTGGCATCGATACGGCTGTGTTCGGTCTCGACCCGGCAGCCACCTGGCATGAGCGCCGGATCCTCGAGAATGCGCCAGTTCTCTTCATGACGCTCGCGCAGCGCCTTGACCTGCACGAAGTCCTGGGGATTGACGAAGATCCGTACATTGTTGGCACCCATGGGCAGCAACTTCAAAGATTCGCGCAACACGGTTTCGATCAGGCTTGAGTCGATGGCGAGTTCACGTTGAATGACTTCGCGAGCGATATGCCCGACCAGCTCCACCATGGACTTTTCGATCTGCGCATCCTGCTCGGCGATGGGCAGGAACAGATGCACCATGACTTGTTCAAGGGCAGCCAGTTTCGCGGCGAGGGCGATTTCGGCCTCCTGGCGAACCTTGATCTGGGTGCTGTGGAAACCCTCACGCTCGCCCACCGCGAAGCCCTCGTTGTAGGCCTCCTGGCGGATGCTTTCGAGTTCTTCGAGGGTCAGCGGCTGGACTTCGTCGAGGGGGACTTCTTCAATCTCCTCGATCACTTCAGGCACCGGCTCCGGTTCCGGCAGCTCGGGATCGAAACTGGGCAGTGACCAGACGTCGAAGCCTCGCAGGTCTTCGGCGCGGATCAGTTCACTGGCGGGTTCATTGCTGGGGCGCGACATGCTTTTATCCTGATGCTGGGTTCCAGACCCTGTAGCGGGGGGGCTTGCCCCCGAAAACTGTTCGCTCCACCACATCATTGGCCGATTGCAGATTTTTCGGGGCAAGCCCCCTCGCTACAGCGTCAGCTGTGGCCTCTTCATACACCGGTGATCAGATCATCTCCTCGCCACCTTTGCCACCCAGCACGATCTCGCCGGCTTCGGCCATACGGCGGGCAATGGTGAGGATTTCCTTCTGCGCGGTCTCGACGTCGCTGACCCGTACCGGGCCCTTGGCTTCGAGGTCGTCGCGCAGCAGTTCCGAGGCACGCTTGGACATGTTCTTGAAGATCTTTTCCTTGACCCCGTCGTCGGCGCCCTTGAGCGCCACCACCAGCACATCCGAAGACACTTCGCGCAGCAGCGCCTGGATACCGCGGTCGTCGACGTCCTTGAGGTTGTTGAAGACGAACATCAGGTCTTCGATCTGACCGGACAGATCCTCGTCCACTTCGCGGATCGAATCCATGAGCTGGCCTTCGACCGAACTGTCGAGGAAGTTCATGATATCCGCGGCACGCTTGATACCGCCCAGGGTGGTCCGCGAGGTGGTCGAGTTGCCAGCGAACTGCTTCTCGAGAATGGTATTGAGTTCTTTCAACGCCGCTGGCTGCACGGTGTTGAGCGACGATACCCGCAGGATGATGTCCAGGCGCACCTTGTGGTCGAAGTGGCCCAGCACCTCGCCCGCCTGGTCCGGGTCCAGATAGGCGACTACGATCGCTTGAATCTGCGGGTGCTCGAAACGGATGACATCGGCCACGGCACGCGGCTCCATCCATTTCAGGCTGTCCAGGCCACTGGTGTTGCCGCCCAGGAGGATGCGGTCGATCAGGCCGTTGGCCTTGTCTTCGCCCAGGGCCGAGGTCAGCATCTTGCGGATGTAGGTGTCCGAACCGACGCCGAGGCTGGTCTGATCGCCGACGCTGGCGACGAACTCGCTCATCACCTGCTCGACCTGCTCGCGGTGCACGTTGCGCATCTGCGCCATGGCCACGCCCACCCGTTGCACTTCCTTCGGGCCCATGTGCCGCAACACTTGCGCGGCGTCGGTTTCACCCAGCGAAAGAAGGAGAATGGCGGCCTTGTCGACCTTGGTCAGTTTGGGGGCCGCAACGGCCTGATTGCTACTCATCGGCGTTAATCCACTCTTTCACGACCTGGGCCACACGGCCCGGGTCTTCGGCCACCAGACTCTTGATTGCATTCAACTGCGCGTCATAACCCTCGCTCGGGCTTGGCAGCAGAATGCTCTGCGGCCCGCCGAGGCTGACGCGATCGTCGGCCACATCACCCATCAGACCACCGGCCATACCGCCACCGGCCATACCTGCGCCCATCATCGCGCCGTCAGCACCGCCGGAAGCCGCGAGGCCTTTGCCGCCCTTGCCGCCACCGGTGATGTTGTTGAGCACCGGACGCAGTACACCGAATACCAGCACCAGGATGAACAGCACACCCAGCGCCTGCTTGACCACATCCCAGAACCAGGGCTGCGAGTAGAACGGAATGCTCGGGATGACTTCACCGGTGTCCGGCGCGAAGGCCGAGTTGATCACCGTCACGCTGTCGCCACGGCTGGCGTCGTAACCGACGGCGTCCTGTACCAGACGCGTGAAGCGCGCCAGATCTTCGGCGCTCCAGGGCGTGTGAGTCACTTCGCCATTTGCGGCGTTGACCTTGGCCTGATCGTCGACCACCACCGCCACCGACAGACGCTGCAAGCGGCCCTGCTGCTGACGGGTGTGGCTGATGGAGCGATCGAGCTCGAAGTTCTTGGTCGACTGCTGACGCTTGTCGGCCGGATACGGCGCCAGCATCGGCTGACCTGTGGCCGGATCCATGATCTGTTGACCGTTGGCATCCACCAGCGGTTGCCCCGGCTGAATCGCCGCAGCTGCGCCCGCTGCCCCGCCCGCAGTGGTCTGCGGGGCGGTCGCCGGTGCCGGTGGCTGGTTGCTCAAGGCACCCGGCACACCCGATGGACCGCTGCTGCTGGAGCGCTGCTCGGTGGTCGACTGCTCGCTGCGCAACGCCGGTTGATCCGGGTTGAACTGCTCGGAGGTGGACTCCACCGCGCTGAAATCGACGCTGGCCGAGACTTCAGCCTTGTAGCGGTCATTGCCCAGCACCGGCGCCAGAATGCTCTGCACCCGCTGGGTAAGCATGCTTTCCATGCGCCGGGTGTAGTCGAATTGCTTGCCGGCCATGGTCAACTCGGAATTGCCGGTCTGGTCGGACAGCAGGTTGCCCTTCTGATCCACCACGGTAACGCCGGACTTGTCCATTTCCGGAATGCTGGTGGCGACCAGGTTGACGATCGCCATCACCTGACCCGGATCGAGGGTACGGCCGCCGTACATTTCCACCAGTACAGATGCAGTCGGTTTGCGCTCGTCACGGACGAACACCGAGCTTTTCGGAATGGCCAGGTGTACGCGCGCGGCCTTGATCCCGTTGAGGCTGGAGATGGTACGCGCCAGCTCGCCTTCCTGGCCGCGACGGTAACGGGTCGCCTCCATGAACTGGCTGGTGCCCAGGCCTTGGTCCTTGTCGAGAATCTCGAAGCCGACGTTGCCGTCATTCTGCGTCACGCCCGCCGAGGCCAGGGCCAGACGCGCCCGGGAGAGATCTTCGGACTTGACCAGCAAGGCGCCGGAGTTGGGCTCGACGTTATAGCTGATATTGGCGGTGGCCAGGGTGTCCATCACCTGTTTGGTGTCCATACCGGCCAGACTGCTTACCAGCGGACGATAATCCGGCTGTTGCGACCACAGGACCACGGCAAAACCGATGGCCACACTGGCGGCCAGCCCGACCAACAGGCCGACCTGCCGGAGCACCGGCATCTTGGTGATGTTATCCAGGAAATTCAGGCCCGGCAGGGAGCTCTTGCCCCCCGCGCCACCTGTTTTTGCCGGTACGTTATCCACTGCTTCAGCCATGACTCAATTCGTCCTCAGACCGGCATCTGCATGATGTCTTGGTAAGCTTGAACCAGTTTGTTGCGCACCTGGGTGAGCGCCTGGAAGGAAACCTGAGCCTTCTGCGACGAAATCATGACATCGGTGATATCCACACCGCTCTTGCCGATCTCGAAGGCGTTGGACAGCTGATTCGAGGCCTGCTGCGTTTCGTTGACCTTGCCAACGGCATTGCCGAGCAGATCGGCAAAGCTGCTGCCACTGACTTCCGGCACGGCGGTCGCGGCCTTGGCCGACGAGCCCATGGCTTCGGCCTGCATGGCACGCATGTCCATCATCAAACGGTTGAATTCAATACCTTGGCTCATGGACGTCTCTCTCCGCCGGTCCGCAATTTTTTGACACTGAAACAGCTTCTGTCAGTAGAGGTAGCAACAAGGGTGCCAGCTCTCTGTGACAGCGATACAAATCCGATACGAATCGTTAGCTAGCGAACAAAAACGCTTCGACGTCCATGCCCGCGTCGCGCATTTGCGCCAGCTTGTAGCGCAAGGTCCGAGGGCTGATGCCAAGACGCTCGGCTGCCTCCTTGCGCCGCCCGCGCTCGGTGCGCAGGGTATCGATGATCACCTCGAATTCGCGCCGGCGCAGATCGTCGCCCAGGCCACTGAGGGCCTGCGGCTCATCTTCCGCCTTGCTTGTCGGGATTGAAACATTGGGGGCGCGCAACAGGGCGGGTGCGCCGACCGGTGGCAAATGCACGCTGCCGATAGGGCCGGCCAGGCAGAAGTCCTCGGCGCGAATGACGCCGCCTTGCTGCAGGATCAGCGCGCGCTGGATGGCGTTGTCCAGTTCCCGCACGTTACCGGGCCAGGCATAGCTCACCAGGCAGGCTCGAGCGTCTTCACACAGACGCACCGGGGCATGCTTCATTTTATTGACGTGCTTGGCCAGCAGGCGCTCGGCCAGCGGCAGAATGTCGGCGGTGCGCTCGCGCAAGGGCTTCCAGGCCAGGGGAAAGACCGACAGGCGGTAGTAGAGGTCTTCGCGAAAGCGCCCGGCGGCCACTTCCCCGGCCAGATCGCGGTTGGTGGTGGCGATGACGCGGATGTCGAGGGCGATCGGCTTGCGCCCGCCTACGCGCTCCACTTCCCGCTCCTGCAGCACCCGCAGGAGCTTGGCCTGCAGCCCCAGGGGCATTTCGGAAATCTCGTCGAGCAGCAAGGTGCCGCCGTCGGCCTGCTCGAACTTGCCCGCCTGGGCGGCGATGGCACCGGTGAACGAGCCTTTCTCATGGCCGAACAAGGTGGCCTCTAGCATGTTGTCAGGGATGGCCGCGCAATTGATCGCCACGAACGGCTGGCTCGCACGGCGCGATTGCAGATGAATGTACCGCGCCAGTACTTCCTTGCCGGTGCCCGACTCGCCGGAAATCAGCACGGTCGAATCGCTGCGCGCGACCCGTGCGGCCAGCTCCAGCAGTTGCGCACTGGCCGGCTCCTGCGCCACCGGGCCGTCATTGTCGTTGCCTTGCGCGCCGCCCAAGGCATGGCGCGCCACCAGATCGAGCAACGCCCGGGGCTCGAACGGTTTGACCAGATAGTCCGCCGCGCCTTGGCGCATGGCGTCGACGGCCCGCTCGACCGCGCCGTGGGCGGTCATCAGCAATACCGGCAGTTGCGGCTGCAAGGCGCGCAACCGCGCCAGCAGTTGATGGCCATCCATGCCGGGCATGTTGACGTCGCTGACCACCAGTGCGAAGGGTTCGCGGGTGACCGCCTCCAAGGCTTCCTCTGCACAGCTCACCGCACGGTAGGCGCAGCCGCCCAGTTCGAGGGTATCGCCGAGGGCTTCGCGCAGCGCGCGGTCGTCCTCGACCAGCAATACCTTGATTTCTCTCTGGCCTGTGGCTTGCATCGACCTTACTCCTGAGTGGCGAACAGCGGCAGCGTCACCATGGCGCAGGTACCGCGACCTGGGCGGGAGCGCAGTTGCAGCTCGCCCTGGTGCGCCCGCGCCACCGCCTTGACGACCGCCAGCCCGAGGCCGGTGCCGGTCGTCTTGGTAGTAAAGAAGGGTTCGCCGAGGCGCGCCAGGGTTTTGGCATCGATACCGCTGCCGCTGTCGGTGACGCACAGGCGCAGGGTGTCGGCGCGACGGTACAGATGCAACTTGATGCGCGCCTGACCACCACTGGCCTGAACGGCGTTTTCGATCAGATTGAGCACCGTGCCCACCAGGGTATCGCGATTGCACAGCAGCTCGCCGCGCACGGTATCGCACTGCCAGCGCACCTGCTGGCCCTCGAGCTGCACATGGGCGGCTTCCTGCAGCGCTTGGAACAGCGCAACCGGCGTCAGACGGTCGTTGAGGGGCAACTCGCCGCGGGCAAACACCAACATGTCGCGCACCTGGTGCTCGAGCTCGTGCAGGCGCTCCTTGAGACGGCCGGCGAAACGCTGCTGGGTCTCGGCCGGCAGGATCTGCTCGGTCAGATGACTGGCGTACAGCAAGGCGGCCGACAGTGGCGTGCGGATCTGATGAGCGAGGGAAGCGACCATGCGCCCCAACGAGGACAAACGCTCATGACGAGCCAGTTCGCCTTGCAGCCGACGGGTTTCGGTGAGGTCGTTGAGCAGCACCAGTTGACCCGGCTCGGCATCCAGCGAGCGGGTGGCGATCGACAGACGGCGACCGTCCTTGAGGGAAATCTCGTGACCGTCGTCCTCGCGCGGGGCGAAGCAGCGGCTGATCACATTGCGCCACAATTCACCCTCCAGAGGCTCCCCGAGCAAGTCGGCCGCCGCCGGATTGGCCTCGCGCACCTGACCATGGGAGTCGATGACGATAACCCCACCCGGCAGCAGGTTCAGCAAGCTCTGCAGGCGGTTGGCGATGACTTCTTTCTCCGCCAGTTCGGCCATGCGCTGAGCGCTCACCACTGCAAGCTCGCCCTTGAGTTCGGCTACCCGTGTCTCCAGCAGGCTGTAGGACTCGCTGAGCTGGCTGGACACCTGGTTGAACAGGGCAAAAGCCTGCTCCAGGCTTGGCCGTTCGGCCGTCTGAGGATCAGGGGTGACGTTAGCTGCAAAGGCAGCTGGCGGGGTCGATGACATGGGGGCGGCCTGGGACATCTTGCTCTCTCATGTGGGCTCACCGTCAAAAACGGTATCGTCCTTGAGACATAGCAATAGCCGTGCCGGAACATTTGCACTGTGACGGGGTTCGCAAAAAGCTTTGCATCAAACACCATACAATGTCGAAATATTCAACGAAATCAGGTGTTTGCAGGGGGTCAGCCAAAGGCTGCGGGGGAGAGTTTCAAAGCTCGCGTGACCGCCGGTCCGTTATCGATACCGGCGGTCCGCCTATCTGGCGTCAATCGTCCGACTGATCGTCGCCTTCACCGTTGCCGCGGCTCATGCCGTATTTGCGCATCTTCTCCACCAGGGTGGTACGACGGATACGCAAGCGCTCGGCAGCCCGGGCAACGATACCGTTGGCGTCATCCAGCGCCTGCTGGATCAGGCCCTGCTCCAGGCCACCGAGGTAGTCCTTGAGGTCCAGGCCTTCGGGCGGCAGCATGGCGCTTGAGGCGAAGTCCGGGGTGTGACCGTTGATGGCCACGCGTTCTTCGAGATCGCTGCGCAGGCTGTCCACCAGTTGCTCGTCTTCGTCGTCGACGTAGCGGAATTTCTTCGGCAACTCGGCAACGCCGATCACACCATAGGGATGCATGATCGCCATGCGCTCCACCAGGTTGGCCAGCTCGCGCACGTTGCCCGGCCAGCCATGGCGGCACAGCGACATGATCGCGGCGGAGTTGAAGCGAATCGAGCCGCGCTTTTCGTGTTCCATGCGCGAGATCAGTTCGTTCATCAGCAACGGGATGTCCTCGACGCGTTCGCGCAGCGGGGCCATCTCGATGGGGAATACATTCAAGCGGTAGTACAGGTCTTCGCGGAAGGTCCCGACCTCGATCATGCTCTCGAGGTTCTTGTGGGTCGCGGCGATGATCCGCACGTCGATGCTCTGGGTCTTGTTGCTGCCCACGCGCTCGAAGGTACGCTCCTGCAGCACGCGCAGCAGCTTGACCTGCATCGGCAGCGGCATGTCGCCGATCTCGTCGAGAAACAGGGTACCGCCATTGGCCAGCTCGAAACGCCCGGCGCGGCTGGTGATGGCTCCGGTGAACGCGCCCTTCTCGTGGCCGAACAATTCGCTTTCGAGCAGCTCCGCGGGGATGGCCCCACAGTTGACCGGCACGAATGGCGCATCGCGGCGCTTGGAATGGTAATGCAGGTTGCGCGCGACCACTTCCTTGCCGGTACCGGACTCGCCGAGGATCAGCACACTGGCGTCGGTATCGGCCACTTGCTGCATCATCTGCCGCACATGCTGGATGGCACGGCTGGTGCCGACCAGGCTGCGGAACAGGTTGGGCTCGCGCTGACGGCCGCGTTCACGGGCCTGGTCGTACATCTCGCGATAGACCTGGGCGCGGTGCAGGGAGTCCAGCAGCTTGCTGTAGCTGGGCGGCATTTCGAGGCTGGAAAGAACACGACGACGCTGGTCGTCAGGCAATTCCGCGGGCGAGACATCCGACAACAACAGCACCGGGAGGAACTCATCCCAGGCGCCCAGGGTCTTGACCAGGGCCTGCAGGCTGCCGGGTGCGGTGACCGCACCGATCAGCACGCACAGGACCTCACGACTGGAGCCCAGCCCTTCGACCGAGTGCTGCCAATCCTGGCTTGAGCAGGACAGGTTGTCTTCACCGAGGAAATTCAGAATGACCGCGAGGTCGCGCCGACGGACGCTATCGTCATCGATCAGCAGGATTTTGGTTTCACGCCACATGCAATAGCAACTTCCCTAGTCAACTCGACGCCCAGAAGGGGCTAGCTCGACGTATTTGAAGGCCGGTTCAGCTCTTTGACGACTGAACCTTGCCAACAGCCACTAGTAAAGTCAAAAAAATGGTCATAGTCAAATTTATGGCGACTTTAGTACCCACTTTCAAACACAACTAGCCGAACAGATGGTATACCTTCGCAGCGCTATTCGCTTGGCGAACTTGCATGACTTCGTCGAACAAGGCTTGACGTTCTCCCGTCGCCGCGTCGATTACCGTTTTATACACGAACAGTAGTTTTTCCAGACTGTTACGCAGCTCACCCTCATGTGCCTTGAAATCCGCCACGCCCGTCAAGCCCTCGACGCAGTCGCGGCAGGCCAGATCGAGCTGGGCGATCGCTGACCAGTCTCGACGCTCCAGGGCGCCAACCAGCGCTTCGCGGGTTTCTTCAATACGTTGCATTGCGACCGACATGGTAATGACCTCGGGTGCTTGCGAACTGCCTGGTGTCGAACCCAGGGTACTAGACGACGGGAGCGATGGCATCCCAACCTTCCTTGACCGTGATCATCAGGCCAGCGACTTCGTCGATGATCTTCACGTCGGTCTTGATATTGGCTTCGGTCAGGCGCGTCATCATGTAGGTATAGAGGGCGTCGACACGGGCCACTTCCTTGGCCGAATTGGTCATGTCGAGGCCTTCGCGCAGGCCACCGATCAAGGCGACGGCACGGGTGATCGCCAGGCCTTTGCCGGGGATATCCTTGCGCGCGATAGCGCCTTTGGCCTGGGCCAGGCGATCGAGCACGCCTTGCATCAACATCTGCACCAGGCGATGAGGGCTGGCCTCGGAAGTCTGTGCCTGCGCGGTTACGTTCTGGTATTGCCGAAGAGCTCGCATCGGGTTCATTTGCTTGCCTCACCACAACTGAAGTGATCTGTATATTCTCTGTATCGGCGTGCGGTCCGGATACTTTAGGCGAAAAGTCAAAAGCCCGGCACACGCTTGCGCATGGCCGGGCTTTCAATCGAGCGACATCAGGACTGCGATGCAGTCAGGTTGTCGAAGAACGAGGTGATGCTGGTCGCCGTGGCCTTCATCTGCCCGACCAGGGTATCCATGGCGTTGTATTTGGCAGTCAGGGTCGCGGTGAAGGTTTCGACGTGCAGGTCCAGCGCTGTCTGCTTGTCTGCCAGGTCCGACTTGGTCTTGTTCAGCTGCGTGTTGCGCTGATCGAGAATGCCGCCGGTCTGGGTATAAGGCGTCAGTACCGCGGTCATTCTCGCGACCACGCCATTGGTGCCCGAGAACATCGCCTGCACCTGACTGCCCAGCCCCTTGTCGGTCATGGCCGAAGTGAACTTGGTGCTGTCGAACGTCAACTGACCCGAGGTGAAGTCGGTGCTGATGCCCAATTGCGACAGGACCGTCAGGCTGCCGCTGGTGGTGGAAGGCGTCGACAGCACGCTGCTCATCGCGGACAGCAGCGAGCGCGGCAACGAGTCACCGGTCATCGCGCCACTGACGACGTTGCCGTCGGAATCGGTGGTCGTGGCCGTCAGCGATTTCACCGCGGTGGTCAGGGTGTTGTATGCCGTGACGAACGACTGCAGCGCGCTTTGCAGGCCGGAGGTGTTCGAGGCCACGGTGATGGTCGTCGGTACGCTGGCGCTGGCATTGATAGCGGTCAGGTTCAAACTCAGGCCGCCAATCGCGTTACTCACCGTGTTGCTGGAACTGGTGACCGACAGACCATCGATGGTCAGCTTCGCATCGGCGCCCTGGGTGATGTAGCCACCCGCGGTGCTGCTGCTCGAAAAGGCCGTGGTGCCATCGACCGCCAACTCGCTGATGCCACTCATGGTCAGGTCATTGCCCGCACCGGTCGTGGAAGAGGTCAGGACCAACCGCGAACCTTGGGTATCGGTAATGATGTTGGCGGTGATGCCCTTGGATTGCAGCGAGCTGTTGATCGAGTCACGCACTGTCTGCAACGTCGCGCCGGAACCTACCGACACACTGTAGTTAGTGCCATTTTGACTGATCTGCAGGGTACCACTCGAAATAGCACTACTCGAACCGCCGGAAAACGACGGGCTGGCAATCTTCGAACCGCTGGCCAGCTGGTTGACGACCACGTTGTAGGTACCCGCTACCGCCGTATTGTCCGAGGTCGCAGTAATGTTGGAGCTCGAGGATGTCGCGGCAAAGGCGTTGAAGGCGGGCGTGGTGGTGCTGCCCAGGGTGGTCAAGGCGGTCTGATAGGCTGCCATGGCACTCTTGAGCGTACCAATCGCCGAAATACTGGCGGTGTTGGCCGTGGTACCGTTGGTGATCTGCGTCTGCGCGGCCAGCTTGTCCGAATCAACCAGCGCGGTCACGATCGAGTTGATGTCCAGCCCCGAGCCAAGGCCCGTGGATGTGGTAATAGGACTCGTCATGTGGATCTCCTGGAATTAGTTGCCGGTCGTTTGACCCGCACACACCCCTGCATGGGTGTGGAAACACTTTTCATGCCAGTTCTCAGACTTTGCCGTCGAACAGCACGCTACCCTGCTTGCTCACGTTATCGGCCAGCTTCAGCGCTTCTTCAGTGGGCATCTGACGAATGACTTCGCCGGTCTCGGTGGACACCACCTTGACGATTGCAATGCCGTGCACCTGGTCGATGGAATACTCCAGGTCGCGCTCGGTGGCCCTGAGAAACTGATCGATGGCCTTTACGGCAGAATCGACACTCGCAGGCTTTACGGAAGAGTCGGCAGAGGCCCCGGTAGCGGTCGTGATCGCCATAGCCGAATCGGCCGTACCGGTGATATCGCTAGAAGGCTTTGTCGCCGCTGTATAAGCAGTATTCAGCTTGACGTTGACGTCCATTTGGGGACCTCCACAAAGTAAAAAAGCGAGAGAGCACGCTGAGCGCCCTCTCCCGCCGAAGCCTAAGCTTTAAACAGTCTTACTGAAGCAGTTTCAGTACAGCGGATGGCAGTTGGTTAGCCTGTGCCAGTACCGAAGTCGAAGCTTGCTGCAGGGTTTGCTGCTTGGTCAGGTTAGCAGTCTCTGCGGCGAAGTCGGTATCCTGGATACGACCCAGTGCAGCAGTTGCGTTCTGGTTCACGTTCTGCAAGTTCGAGATGGTGCTGGACAGACGGTTTTGCGAAGCACCCAGGTTTGCACGAGTGGAGTTGATGGTCTGCAGAGCGGCGTCGATTGCAGTGATAGCGTTAGCGACGGTCGAAGCAGCAGTACCCGTGGTACCACCAGTACCAGTGATCGAAACCGAGCTGCCGACACCCAGGGTGTTGGCGTCGAAGCTGGAGCTCAGGGTCAGCGTGATGGTGTTGGCCGAACCAGTGTTGGAACCGACTTGCAGATTCATGGTGCCAGCCGAGCCGTCCAGCAGGTTCTTGCCGTTCAGGTTGGTCGAAGCCGAGATACGGGTCAATTCATCCGACATCTGGGTGAATTCAGCGTTCAGTGCAACGCGGTCGCTGGAGCTGTTCGAGTCGTTCGCAGACTGCACGGCCAGTTCACGCATACGCTGCAGAATGTTGGTCGATTCCTGCAGAGCACCTTCAGCGGTCTGAGCCATCGAGATACCGTCGTTAGCGTTCTTGATCGCTACGGTCTGGCCACGAATCTGGCTGGTTTCCTTGGTAGCGATCTGCAGGCCGGCGGCGTCATCTTTTGCGCTGTTGATTTTCAGGCCAGAAGACAGACGAGTCATGGAGGTGGTCAGAGCATCGGAAGCTTTGTTCAGGTTGTTTTGAACGGCCAAAGATGCAACGTTGGTGTTTACGCCTAACATAATGAATTCCTCGTGGTTTGGGTACTGGTCCGGCCCTGGCTACAGCCGGTGTGGCCTAGAGAACCTTCGTAATAGTTATCGTCGTGGTGGGCGTTTGCTTGAGCCCTTTTTGAAAGTTTTTTTGCCTTTTTCGCCAGACCCCACGTGAATCAAGGCCTTGAGCAAAATTTGACGCCAAAAAACTTCCACGACGATCCGTTGCTCTGAGAACCGCGTCACACTCCGAGGCTTATGCCTGGTCGTGCTTCAACAGCTGCAGCAGATCTACTTCCAAGGTATCGGCCAGTCCCAACCAATCTTGACGCTCTTGTGCGTGCAATAACGCATTCAGTACGGCGGGGCACTGCTGGGCCACGTCAGGCGGGCAGCCCTGCAGCGTATTCATCAACCCCTCGAACACTTCGACCATCCGCAACGCCGCCTCCACATCGCGCCCCAGGCGAAACAGCGCCGCACATTCCCGTGCCCGGCGTTCGAATGCGAGATCGACACTCATGCCACGAACTCCGGGTGATAGTGCGTGCCGGCGATCCGCGCGCCGTCACGACTGGTATTGAAGAACTCCACCTGCGGATGACGCGCGATGAAGCGCTCGAGCTCCATCAGGTAACTGCGGAAATTGAGTTGGGTCTTGACCCGCTGGCCATGACCATCGTGCAACCAGTACCGCGCGGCATTCACGGACGGGCCCAATTCCCCGTCCAGCCAGCCGGCATGGGTCTTGCCGCGAGGAAACGCAAAGTCGGCGCCGAACAGGGTGATCCGTCGCGCGCCCATCTTCACCGCCAGGTCAACGGCCGGATGCAGCACGCTGCCGGCCGTATGCAGATTGCCCCGGGGCAGGCGTGTGCGCATCGCGTCGTACAGCGGGCTGGCGGAATAACCCGCGTAACGTGGGCCCTGCCAACGCTCCAGAACATCCGCGGGCACCAGCGGCAGATACACCAGCGTCACCGCCTGAGAGTCCTCGGGAGGCAGGTGGCGCTCGCTGATCAGTTGGTCGACGCTGACCACCAGGTCGGGCACGATGCCGTGTTTGCGCAAGGGCCGATAGGCGGTGTCGACGCTGATGATCAAGGGCCGTTCAGCAAGCTGGGCAATCGCCTGGAGCGCCGCGAAATGCTGCTCCAGACTCGGCCCCGTCGCAATCACCAGGACCTCGCGGCCGTGCAGCGTACCGAACAGTCGGGCGACATCGGGATCGCTGCGCACCAGCGCCTCGGTCTCCTGCAGGCGCTGCAGGAGATGCGCTTGCTCGGTGGCGAAGTGGCGATTGTTGAACGCCAGATGAGTCTCGCTTACCAGGCGATCTCGCATCCGTGCATTGAAATCATCGGCCAGCACCATCTCGCCAGGCAGGGCGAAAAACGGCAGGGCCATTTCGCTGTGCTCCCCCGCCAGGCTCAGTTCGATGCGCGGGTCCTCGAGCCATGGGCGTTGGTCGAGCAAACCCAGGACCAGGGCGAAGAGCGCACTGTTGAGGATGTACACCTGCAAGCTGCGCAGTAGCGGGCGCTCCAGCAGCACGGCCTGCAGATCCCCCAGGCCGGTGCCGTAGAGATGCACCACGGCGCTGTCCGGGGCCAGGGTGTCGGCCTGCAGGCGCGCCTCGGCGTGGCGATCGTAACGGCTGGTCAGCTGCACCCCATCGAGGCTCAGGGTGACCCCGCAGCCCTGGACTCGCTGCGACAGGGCAGCGACGTCCTCACCCTGCAGCCGTGCCCACAACGCCGGCCAGCGGCGCTGGAGGACTTCACCGTTGGCCTGGAATGTTTCGTTCATGGCGCTGCGATTCCCTGAAAACGACTGCGCCCAAGGTTAACTCACCTTGGGCGCAGACACATGGCTGGCGGGGCTCCCGACGTGGCGGGAGCGGCCACGGCTCAAGGCCGATAGATGATCGCCGAACCCCAGGACAGACCGACACCGAATCCGCTCAGGGCGACGCGCTTCCAGCTGGAGTCGAGGACGTGTTTTTCCAGCAGCAGCGGCACGCTGGAAGACACCGTGTTGCCGGTCTCGAGCATGTCCTTGACGAACTTCTCCGGCGGCGCGGCTTCGAAGCGGCGTGCCACGGCGTCGACGATCGCGGCGCTGCCCTGATGAATGCAGAACGCGTCGATATCCTCGGCACTGAGGCCCGACTCGTCGAGCAGCTCGTGCAAATGCGCGGGCACCTTGAGCAGGGCGAAGTTGAACACCTGCCGGCCGTTCATGAAGAACACGCCATCGCTGACCTTCAGGTGCGGCGCGCCGGAGCCGTCGGTACCGAACTTGGCCTTGCCCAGCTGCCACGGGGCGTCTTCGCCCATCCAGGTGGCCGTGGCGGCATCGCCGAAGAGCATGGTGGTGTTACGGTCTTCAGGGTCGACGATCTTCGAATAGGGGTCGGCGGTGATCAGCAGGCCGTTCTTAAGGCCCGCGGCTTCCATGAAGCCCTTCATTGCATAGATGCCGTAGACATACCCCGAGCAGCCCAGGGAGATGTCGAACGCGGCAACCTGGGTCGGCAAGCCGAGCTTGTCCTGGACGATCGCGGCCGTGTGCGGCAGGCCTTCTTCGTCGCCGTTCTGGGTGACGACGATCAGCGCGTCGATGGACTCGCGCTCGAGTTGCGGGTTGTTCGCGAACAGCGCGTTGACGGCCTCGACGCACAGGTCGGAGGTTTCCTGCGCGGCGTCCTTGCGCGGCAGGAACGCCGAACCGATCTTGCCCAGGATGAAGTCTTCGTCCTTGGCAAATTTGGCACCCTGCGCGTAGTTATCGACACCGGCCTTCGGCACGTAACTCGCTATGCTTTTTATGCCAATCATTCTGGCTTCCCAATAATAAACCGCTGAATATCACCGCTCGGATGGATCGAGAGGCCGACAGAAACCGGCGCCGCACGGCTCGCAGAGGGCAGCAGCCGGCGGCGCCACAGGCGCGAAGGCCCGGCCATTCGGCCCAGGATCCTCTTCAACGCCCACAAAAACATGACAGTGGGATGCACTGCGTGACCCATAGGTCACGCCAATATAACGTCTGCGTCGCATTTTGTGACATTTTTGCTTGAGTCAGCCAGCGCGGCGGACTTGCCCTGCGTTGTCTCCACGCTCGCCGGCTGCCGCCGACGCGGGTCACCGATCAGCGAAATACGCGGGGTTCAGGCAGGCCACGCAAACGCGATCCACCGATTCGCCATCGACCCAGTAATAGCCTTTCTGGGTGCCCTCTATTACCCAGCCGGCGGCGGTATAGGCTTTGATCGAAGCGATATTGCCGGCCAGCATGCCACTGTGCAGGCGGCGGATGTCAAAGCTGGAAAAGGCGATCTGGTTGGCCAGGGCTATCGCCTTGCGCGCTACGCCTTGGCCAAGAAACTGGCGATTGCCCACCAGGCACACCAGGTCGGAGGTCTTGTTCTTGAGGTCCATCGGGCCGATTTTGACGTTGCCGATTTTTTCGGCTGATGGCCCCTCGATCAAAAAATACCTCCACAGCCCTGATTCCAGGCCCTTGTGGTAATCAGCGAAGATCATGTCCGGGGTGAACATTCGCCCAGAACCGGTGAAATAACGCAAATGCCCGTCCTGGTTATCGAACCAGGCCAGGTATTGATCATCGATATCCTCCACTTCAAGCGCGCGCAGCGTTATTTCGATGCCCATCATCTACCTCGATTATTCATTGGCCCTGCCCGCTCGACCCCGTATGCAGAAACCCAGCGCCAAGCGAGCCCGTGGCCATCGGCAAAGACTCAGTCGACCATCGACCAATCCAGCGCCGTGCCGCGCTGCAGCGGCAGGCGGGCACGGCGGGTGAGCAGCGTGTCGATATGTTTGGGCGCCAGGCCGAGCCCGGGGCGAATGGCCCGCAGGTTATCGGCGCTGAAAGGCTCACCGGCGGCCATATCACGCACCACGTACAGGGATCGGCGGTACACCAGCGACTTTTGTTCGGCCGTGGTCGGGCCGTAATGGACTTGCCCCAGGGCCTGCCACGCCCGCTCGGTTTCGATCACCAGACTGTGCAGCTCTGCCGGCTCCAGCGAGAAGCTGGCATCGACGCCGCCGGCGGCACGGCTCAGGGTGAAGTGCTTTTCGACCACGCTCGCCCCCAGCGCCACCGCGGCGACCGCTGCGCCCACTCCCATGGTGTGATCTGACAACCCCACTTCGCAGCCGAACAGCTCGCGCAGATGCGGGATAGTGCGCAGGTGGGTGTTGAGCGGTTGGGCCGGATAGGTGCTGGTGCATTTGAGCAGCAGCAAATCCTGGCAACCCGCCGCCCGTGCAGCGCGCACGCTTTCATCGAGCTCGGCGACGCTGGCCATGCCGGTGGAAATGATCACCGGCTTGCCGGTGGCCGCCACGCGCCGGATCAGCGGCAGGTCGGTATTTTCGAAACTGGCGATCTTGTAGGCCGGCACGTCGAGGCTTTCGAGAAAATCCACAGCGGACTCATCGAATGGCGATGAGAACGCCAGCATGCCATGGGCCTTGGCCCGGGCGAAAATCGGTGCGTGCCACGCCCATGGCGTATGGGCCTGCTCATACAGAGCAAACAGCGAGGTGTCAGCCCACAGGCTGTCGGGGTCGCTGATCCGAAACTCGCCTTGGTCCAGGTCCAGGGTCATGGTCTCGGCCGTGTAGGTCTGCAGCTTCAGCGCGTGCGCGCCTGCAGCGGCAGCGGCGTCGACTATGGCCAGCGCGGTATCCAGCGACTGATTATGATTGCCGCTCATTTCGGCAATGATGAAGGGGGCCGAGCCCAGACCGATAGTCCGCGTGCCGATCTTGAAAACGCTCATGGCTGCTCCTTGAAAACCGCTATTGAATGAATGTGCCAAGTGATGTCGCAACCTGTTGCGACTGCAGGGCCAGCGCCACCCGCCGCGCGCCGAAGCCGTCCACCAGTTGCCGAGTACGCTGGGCATACTGCTGGCGCAGGTCGAAACGCTGCAACAGCTCGCCGATGGCCGTTGCCAGCATCGGCACCGAGACCGCCGCGCAGGGGCCCAGATAAGTCTGCATGCCCGCCGCCGCCATGGCCTCGGCGTTGGCCTGCTGGTTGTCGGCGACGGCCATGCACAGGGTCGGCAGGCCGAGGGCCGCGCGCTCCCAACTGCTGCCGCCACCGGCGCCGATAAACAGATCTGCCGCCGCCATCAACTGGCCAAAGTCATTGCTATGGGCCAGCAAGCGCCACCCCTCTTGCTCGGCCACACAGGCGTGCAAGGCGTCCAGATCCGGATTGCCGATACCCGCCACCAACGTCACCTGCAGCCCAGCGAAGTCCCGGAGCGCCTGAGCCGCCTTGAGCGTGTGGCCGCCACTGTCCATGCCGCCGAAGTTCACCAGAACCTGCTCCACCTGCGGACGCACCACGCGTGCGTCCCGCTGAAATTCCTCGCGCAGCAGCGCATAGCGCGGTCCCAGCAGGCAGCGACAGGGCCCGGCCAGCCAGGGCGCATAACGCTGCTCGCTGGCGATGTAGTTCTGGTCGAGCAGCAGATCGACCGCGTGGGGGCGATCGGCCAGGTCATCGATCGCCGCAACGTGCGCAGCCCATGCCCGGGCGGCGGACTCCCAGTGCGCATCGAGGCCGTAATGATCGACCACGATCCAGTCGAAGGCCGCACCGCTGGGCAAGGCGGCTGCCAGTGCGCGGCTATCGGCCTGGGAGAAGGGTGCCATGCTGGCGGGTGCAGAGGTCGCCGAGCTCGCGACAAGGCTGGGCGATTCGAGGGTCAGCAGGGTGTAGCCGGGACCGCTGACCAGCGCCTGCAGGCTGCTCGGCAGCGCGCGGCAGGCAAAGGTGATCTGCGCGCCCAGCGACTTGAGCGCAGCCGCCAGTGCCAGGCAGCGCATGACATGGCCGCTGCCGATGAGCGCCGACGCATCGGCACGGATCAGCACCTTCACGGCTGCAACTCGCCACCGGCGCGCAACGCGGCGTGCAGATACTCGGCACGCGTCCAGTCCTCAGGGGTGTCGATATCCTGAACCAGATGCCGCGGCAGCACGACCGGCACGCTGCACTCCGAGAACAGCACGTCGCCGCGCAGCCAGGCCTCGCTGCGGCCCCAATAGAACTGCGCCGCATCCTGATAGGCCGGGGCCAGATCCTGGGAGCGCACCTGGCGAAACTCGGGATACATGGCCGTCAGTTGCCCTTGCTCGTTGATCGCCAGTGCCCGCTGGACCGGGAAGCCGAAGTCGCATACCGAGAACGCATAGGACGCCAGCGGCCGGGCGCGCAATGCCGCAAGCCCTGCAGCGAGGAAACGCTGCTGCAACAAGGGCGCCGTGGCGTAGATGCAGCAGCTGTACTCGGCCGACGTGCCGCTCTCCTGCAGAGCCCGTATTGCGTGGGACACCACTGCCGCAGTGCCGGTAAACGCATCCGCGAGGGTCGCCGGGCGCACGAACGGCACCTCGGCGCCGCACGAGCGCGCCACTTCGCTGATCTCGGGGTCGTCGGTGCTGACAATCACCCGCTCGAACAAGCCACTGGCCAGCGCCACGGCAATGGAGTGAGCGATCATGGGCTGGCCGTTGAACAGCTTGATGTTCTTGCGCGCAATACGCTGGCTGCCGCCCCTGGCAGGGATAATGGCGATGGCGCTCATGGGCGCTTTTCCAGCAAGAACCACGTCACGTCGTCCAAGGCGAACTGGCGATCACGATGGTAGGCAAAGCCGTAGTCGAGCAATTGCAGATCGGCGTAGCGATCGAGCATTTCGCCGGCGAAATCACGTTTGAACAATTTGCCCGCGTGGCCGCGATAGGGAACCTCCACCGGCACAGGATTGTAGTACTCACAAATCAGAATGTAGCGGCTGCTGAGGTTGTACAACTGCTCGTAGGCCACTGCCAGCATCTGCGGATCCAGGTGGATCAGCACTCCCTTGACCAGGGTCAGGCTGAAAGGCTCCGGACTGCGATAGTCGAACAGCGATCCATGCCATACATCCGCCAACCCCAGCGCCTGGGCCTCGGCGCAGGCCAATGCGTTGATCTCCACCCCTTGCAAGCGCGCCAGCGGCAGCGCCTGGTGCAGGGCCTGCAGGTTGTTGCCGATATTGGTCCCCAACTCCAGCACGCTGTCGATCGGCCCGGCAGCGCACAGAGCCCGGGTGAAGAGCGCAAGATTGGCCGTTACCAGGCACTCGCCCTGATTGCGCGACACGTACTGGTCGCCGAAGTCACCGCGCCAGAAATGCTCTTGGTCAGTCAAGCTACGCATGGGTCAGTCCTTCTCTCTTCGACGATCAGTACTCAGCTCAACTGCGCACGCAACTGCTCGACCACTTGATCCTGCTGCTCATCGGTCAACGCCGGGAACATCGGCAGGCTGATCGCTTGCGCGTAGTAATGCTCGGCCTCGGGGAAATCCCCGGCGGCAAAACCCTGCTCGCGGTAATAGGGCTGCAAGTGCACCGGAATGTAATGCAGATTGACGCCGATACCAGCGGCCCGCAGAGCTTCGAACACGTGCCGATGACTCACGGCCAGGTGCTCGGTCTGCAGGCGCACCACGTACAGGTGCCAGGCCGAGTGCGCCTCGGCCTGGGCGCTGGGCAGCGTCAGCGGCAGGTCCGCCAACAGCTGATCGTAACGCTGCGCCAGATAACGGCGTCGGGCGATAAAGGCGTCGAGCTTGCCTAGCTGCGAGAGCCCCAGCGCAGCCTGGAGATCGGTCATCCGATAGTTGAAGCCCAGCTCCACCTGCTGGTAATACCAAGGGCCGTGGCTGGGTTCATCCATTTGCCCCGGGTCACGGGTCATGCCGTGGCTGCGCAGACGCTGCAGCCTGGCGGCCAGTTGCGCGTCGTTGGTGAGAACCATGCCGCCCTCCCCCGTGGTGATGATTTTCACCGGGTGAAAGCTGAACACCGTCATGGCCGCAAAAGCTCCGCAGCCCACCGGGCGGCCGGCATAATCGGCCCCCAGCGCATGGGCAGCGTCTTCGATGAGGATGAAGCCGTAACGCTCGGCCAAGGCGGCGATGGCCTGCAGGTCACAGCTCTGACCGGCGAAGGCCACCGCGACCAGCACCTTGGGCAAGGTCCCGCTGGCTTCGGCCTGCGAGAGCTTGGTGGCCAGCAAGTTGGCGTCGAGGTTCCAGGTGCGGGGGTCGATGTCGACGAAATCCACCGTGGCGCCGCAGTAACGCGCGCAGTTGGCGGATGCCAGAAAGGTGTTGGGGCTGGTCCACAAGCGATCCCCGGGGCCCAGCCCGGCCGCCAGGCAGGCAATGTGCAGCGCCGCCGTGGCGTTGCACACCGCCACCGCGTGCTGCGCCTGGCAGCGCTCGGCCACGGCGACCTCGAAGCGCTCCAGCGTCGGGCCCTGGGTCAGCCAATCGGAATGCAGCACCTCGAGTACGGCGTCGATATCCGCGGCGTCGAGGCTCTGTCGGCCATAGGGGATCATGCCTGCAATTCGCCGTGCAGCCTGGCGATCTGCGCCACGTCGAGGAACTCGCTGTTGGTGTCGGAGCTGTAGTTGAAGTCCTCGGCCACCGGCTCCCCGCGCTCGCCCAGCCCGTCGACGGCAAAGTCGAGATCGGCCTGAGTGAAACGGATCGACGGCTGGATGGTGTAGTGGTCCTTGAATTCCAGGGTCATCCGCGCGTCGTCAGTCGGCACCATCAATTCATGCAGCTTTTCGCCCGGGCGAATGCCCACCAGCTTGTGCGGCAGGCCGGGCGCCATGGCGGTGGCCAGATCGACGATACGAATGGATGGAATCTTCGGCACGAAGATCTCGCCGCCGTGCATGCGCGCAAAATTGTCCAGCACGAACTGCACGCCATGATCGAGGGTGATCCAGAACCGTGTCATGCGCACATCGGTGATCGGCAGTTCCGTGGCGCCCTCTCCCAGCAGTTTGCTGAAGAACGGCACCACCGAACCACGGGAGCCGGCGACGTTGCCGTAGCGCACCACCGCAAAACGGGTCTCCTGGGCGCCGGCAATATTGTTGGCGGCGACGAACAGCTTGTCCGACAGCAGTTTGGTGGCGCCGTAGAGGTTGATCGGGCTGGCGGCCTTGTCGGTGGACAGCGCGATGACCTTCTTGACGCCGTTGTCGATGGCCGCGTTGATGATGTTCTCGGCGCCATTGACGTTGGTGCGGATGCACTCGGTGGGGTTGTACTCCGCCGCCGGCACTTGCTTGAGCGCCGCTGCATGGACCACGTAATCGATGCCGCGCATCGCCACGCGCAGGCGCTCGGCGTCCCGCACATCGCCAATGAAATACCGCATGCAGGGCGCGTTGAACACCTGCTGCATTTCATACTGCTTGAGCTCGTCGCGGGAGAACACTACCACCCGCCGCGGCTGATACTGCTCCAGCAGGCGGCGGATGAAATTGCGCCCGAACGAGCCGGTGCCGCCGCTGATGAAAATCGATTTGTCGTTGAACATGGCGTGATCCTCTGCGCACTGCGGGCTCAGCCCAGCAGCGGCGCCCAGTCGATGGCGGCGGCGTCACCCAAGGCGAACGAGCCGCCGAGCTGGGACAGGTTCTGATTGTACGCAAGGTCATGAGCGAAATTGCCCGGCCACTTGCGCTGCAGCGAGAACAGCGTTTGCGCCGGCTGCGCGACGATGCCGGGGTGCACCACCTGCACGTACGGCGTCCACACGATCAACTGTCCGGCCTGGCCGACTTTCAGGCACAGGTCGACATCGCTCAAGGCGCTGGCGAACAGATTGTCCTCCAGCCCCCCTACCGACTCGAACAATGCCTTGCCGATCATCAGGCAGGTGGCCGAAACCGCCGAGTAGTTCTGGTCGACGATCAGGCGCTGCAGGTAACCATGGGCAGCGTTGGCCTCACCGCTGAAGGCCGGCAGCACGCCCGCCCGGCCGCTGAGGATCAGCCCGGCCTGGGTGACCTGACCGCTGGCGTCTATCAGCTTGGCGCCGACCACACCCACCTCCGGGCGCAGCGCATGGTTGAGCAACGACTCGATCCAGTTCGGGTTGACGATCGCCGCGTCGCTGTCGAGCAATACCAGAAACTCGCCCTGGGCCTGCTGACTGGCGGCGTTGTACAGCGCCGCGAGGCTGATTGGCTGTTCGCTCTTGAGCACCCGCACACGCCCGCCAGGCTGACTGTTGTGATCCAGCCAGTGGAGCATGTCCGGATCCTGCGAAGAGTTGTCCACCACCAGCACTTCGTAACGGTTGTAGCGGGTGCGCAGGCGCAGACTTTCAAGGGTGGCCTGCAGCTGCGCGAGGTTGTCCTGACACGGCAGAATCACACTCACCAGCGGCCTCGCGCTGTGGCGGTAATCGATGCGGTAGGTGCCCGGTTGCTCACTGGTGACGGCAGCCTGGTAGCCACGGGTGGCGAGATGGCGGATCAGCGTCTGGCGCTCGTGGCTGTTTTCTTCCAGCGGCACCGCGCTGCAGATCAGCAGCGGTTCGTCGAGGTGCGCCAGCCAGCCCATGCCGCCGGTTTCGATGATGCGCAGCAGCAGGTCGAACTCCAGCGCATTGCTGAAGTTGGCCGAATAACCGCCCGCTGCGACCAGTACGTCGCGGCGGATCAGCCAGTGGCGCGCCATCAATGCCGGCACGCTTTGCAGCAGGTCGAGATTGAAGCCCGGACGGAACACGTCCTTGAGCGAGCCATCGGCCTGGCGATGAATCTCGTCGGCGGCGACGGCGCGGCAATCGGGCGCCTTGAGCAGCTCCAGCGCCGCGCGGGCCAGGCCCGCTGGAGTGAACTGATCGCCCACCTCAGCGAGGATCAGCCAGTCGCAGGTCGATTGCCGTGCCAGCTGATTGAGCTTGTCAACGTACAGCGCCTTGGTGACTTTGACGAAATGCAGGGTGTTGAGCACGGTCGTCGCTACCGGTGGCTCGCCGGTGGTGAAGACGACGATCTTGAACGCTTTGTAATGTCCCTCGACCAGGCTATCGAGGGTGATCTGCAGCTTCTCCATGTCGTTGTCGAGGTCTAGCAGCAGGATGCCGATCTGCGGCGTGGCAGGCTGGCTCTGCAAGTAGTCGACGATCTTGGCGCCTTGCGCAGGCGCCGGGTCACGGGCATCGAGCCAGCTCATCAGGCGACCGGAAGGCATGCTTGCCAGGGTATCGAAAGGGTCCCGTGCGCCCACAGTGCGCAGCCGCTCGGCCCAGTCCTGAAGCCTCTCGCTGGCTTGGGTTTCGTCCACTTCATCCAGGCGCAGGGCCAGTTGCTCGACGACGCGGCGGTTGAAGACGCTGCAATCCATGGCCTTCCACAGGCGTTCGATGATTGTCTCGGCAACGTCGTTGGCATGCCCCTTGAGCAGCGCTTGCTGACGAGTCCAGACCCCTTCGAGCTGCTCCAGTTGCAAGCGCCCTGCCGGTTTGGCGTGGATCAGGAATTCGATGGCGGTGAGCTGGTCGAAAAACGCCTGATTGTAAAACGGCATCTCGACATATTGGGTCGGCTCGAACAGGCGCTGCGGCGGCTTGAAGGCATCCCTCCAGCGTGACTCGACGATCAACTCCAGGCCCAACGAACGGCCGCTGCTCAGGCATTCGCTCATCGCCTCGAAACAGTCCAGCACCGCCTCTTTGCGTTGCGCCGGATCGTGCTCGGCGAAGCTCGGAACGGTACCGAGCAGCTCGGCAAACGCTTCGCGCACCGCCACCGACGCCTGGTCCGGTTGCTGCAGCACGCCGAGTACATCGCTGCCGTGCTCGGATTGCGGATAGTTGAGCTCGCGTATCACATAAGGGATCGGCAACACCCGCGCCTTGGCGCTCGCCAGCAGCCAGAATACCTGGCTGATTTCAAGCCATTCGAAGCTGATGTCCGCGGGCAGCTGCGCCAGCCAATCGCGGGCCAGTTCAGTGCGCGTCACCGCGTACAGCGTCGGCAAGTATTGACCCATATAGGCCAGGGTCCGCGCCCGGCCCGACTCGTTGGCGTAGTCCTCCTGCACCTTGCGGTCGCGGCGGTAATAGGACACGCCGTCGGCCTGCGCCTGGTACATGAGAGCGTACCCGTGGCACAGCCCGTAGTCGGAATGTTGCTCAAGGAATGTCAACGCGCTGGCAATGCCGTCATGCAAGGCAAAATCATCATCCGCGGCAAACACCATGAATGGCGTCTCGACCTGCTGCACGCCGTAGTCGAGTTTAGCGGGCAGCGCCCGGTACGCGAATTGCGGGACGTGATGGTAATCGGCGTCAGGAAACTGACCGGCGATCTCGGTGTTGGCTGCGGTCGAGGAATCCAGCACCAGCACCCGGCAGCCGAGCGTGGCGTAGTACTGCAGTGCGCGTCGCAGAAAGGCCGGACGATTATGCGTGAGCAACACGAGCGTAAGCCGCCCGTGCAGTGCCGGCGAATGTTCGGAGACTGGCAGATTTGGCATGACCTTTCCTTAGACGGACAAACGGCTGTGGCTGGACAGAGGGGATCGGGGCGACTGCCAGTGATACGTCGCGGTCGCCAACCCCTGCATCGCAAAGAGCGGATTTATGACGCTATCGGGGGGATTTGCATGAAGCATGCCAGCCCACGGCAGGTGTCGGGCCACAGCGGCAAGGGGATTGCCCCCTCGCCGCCCATTCAGCGGTCAGTCACCCAACCATGCCGACGCCCAATGCTGGACGTTGTCGGAGCGCAGCATGTAATCGCGCAACACCGTGCGTTTGAGCTCGTCGCCCATACGGTAGCTGGCCTCGGGGTCGGCCAGGTGCATGCGAATAGCCTCGAGCCATTCTTCGGTGGAGTTGCTGAGCACCCGTGTGCACGGCAAGTAGCCGCCATAGGCGGCGGTATTGCTGCAGATCACCGGGTAGCCGCAAGCGCCGTATTCCAGCAGGCGCAGATTGCTCTTGCAGTCGTTGAAGGGGTGGAACTCCAGCGGCGCCAGCGCCAGGTCGAGGTTGAGGCTGGCGAGCTTGGCCGGGTAGATACCCAGGCCGATCACGCCATGAAACTCATGCACGTACGGGCGCAGGATATCCGGGCACATGCCGAAGAATACCCATTCGACCTCGTCGGCCAGCAGCCGCACGACATCGGCGATCAGCTCCAGGTCGCCGCGGTGGCTGGTGCCGCCGCCCCAGCCGACCCGTGGCTTGCGCGAAGTCCGGCGCTTGCTGTGCAGGTTGCTCCACAGCTCGGTGGCCAGCATGTTCGGCACCACGCGGATATCCTGATGCATGCCGGCCAGGGCATCGGCCAGCGGCTCGGTGGAAACCACCACCCGGTCGCACCGGGCAATCACCTGCTTGATGCTGTCGGCCACCGAGGGCGGCAGGTCCCGAGCATGGTCGTTCTTCTTCGGAACATTGGTGACCAGGTCATCGAGCTCGAAAATCAGCCGGCTGTTGAAGTAGCGCTTGAGGTTGGCGGCCTCTTCGATGGCGTTATCGAAATACCGCCCCTGCAGGATCACGACATCCGGACGCGAGCGCTCGATCTCCACCAGCGTTGGGGTCTCGTAGGCCACGCGGCCGACGATCCGGCCGGCCGCTTCCAGCTCCTTGAGCGGCTGCACGACCCGATAGTGGCCGACCGCAGTGGTGTTGATCGGCAGTCCCATGACCGTAGGCAGTGGCCGGTGGGTAAAGGGATACCAGTCATTGCGCTTGCCGGGCTCGAGAACGAAACTGGCGCCGTCCAGACTGAGATTAGGGTTGTACGCCGGGTCTCGGGCGATACGCGGCAGCCAGCGATCGAGCATGCGAGTACCGACCGATTGCTGGATTTCAGTGGTGTCTTCGTAGGCCTTGCGGGCGCCGATCGCCAGCTGCGCATAAGGGGTCCAGACGGTCAGCAGGCCATGCTCGGCGATGCGCAGGCACAGGTCCACGTCATGGCCCAGACTGGCGAAATGCGTGGTATTGAACCCGTCGAGCTCATCGAACAGCGCCTTGTGCACCATCAGGCAGTCGATACCGACGGCGCTGTAGTTCTGGGTGATCTGCAAGCGCTGCATATACCCCGGCGCGTCGGCCGCCACCGAGAAAAACGGCGTCGCCCAGCCACCTTTCATGCCCAGCACCACGCCAGCCTGCTCGACGCCGCCATCCGGACGCACCAGCCGCGGGCCGACAATGGCTACCTCCGGGCGCTGCGCCAATTGCACCATCTGCCCGAGCCAGTCCTGCTGGGTCGCCATCAGGTACGGGCTGAAAAACAACACCAGCTCGCCTCGCGCCTGTGCCGCACCGGCATTGAAGGCCGCCGCCGGGCTCAGGCTCGATTCGCAATCGAGCACGCGCAGCTTGTCGCCGCCCAACTGGGCCATGCCCGCGAACCATGCCCGCGCATCCGCCGAGGCGCTGGCGTTATTGACCAGCACCACCTCGAAGTGGCCGTAACCGGTATTGCCGAGCAGGCACTCGACGCAGCGCTGCACCAACGCGAGCTGATCCTTGCTGACGATCACGATCGACACCAGCGGGCGGCTCGGATGCAGGTATTCGATATGGGTCAGCAACACGCCAGCGTCCGACTGCAGCCGATAATCGATGCCAAGGCGCTGCAGATGAGCTTCGACCACCGGCGCGTTCTGCTCGACCACCTGCGGTACGGCCAGCCATTGCGCCAGGGAGTACTGCGACTCCACCAGGACCTCGGCGACATGCCCGATCGCCAGGCTGCCGGACGACTCGAACAGCCGCCACAGCAGGTCGATGCCAGCCAGCTCGCCGAAGCGCGACTGCAGACCGCCCACCGCCAGCAAGGCCCGGCGCTGGAACGCCAGATTGCGCCCGACGTAGGGATAGCTGCGCAGCATGTCGAGGTTGAAGTCGGGCTTGAACACCGGGTCCCGGGACTCGCCATCGCGCAGCGCCCCTTCGTCGCCGTAAAGACACTGCAGAGCGGCACTTTGACTGATGCGCTGGGCGAGCAGAAACAGCGCGGGGGCGGTCAAGCGGTCACCACTGCGCAACAGGTAGATCCAGTCGGCGCCCTCCAGTTGCGGTAGCAGCTGGTTGATCTGCGCGTTGACGTCGTCCTGCAACGGCAGGGTGAAGACTTTCTCGACCAGCTGCGGCGCAGCGCAGTCGGCGCTCAGCACCAGGATCAGTTCCGGCGGGTAATGCTGCTCGGCAAGGCTGCGCAGGCTGATCTCGACCCCGGCGCTGTTACCTGCCGGATCGACGATCACCGGCACGATGCGCGGGCGCTGCGGCCAACTGGCAACAACATCCGGGAGCAACGCCAGATGGGCCGCGCTCAACGCTCGGCAGCCGAGCCAATCCTGATAGAGCTCGGCAAAACTCTCGCTCTTGATACCCACATGAAAGGCGTGCTGCCCGACCTTGCGGATCATCGCGTGGTTGAGCGCCAGCTCTTCCCATTCACGGGGTAGCTGGCTGGCCCGCTCCAGCGGTACATAGCGCACATAGCCCGCGTGCGGCGGGGGTTCGCTGCTGCGCTCCTTGAGCATCTGGCTCAGCCAGTCACGCTCGCGCCCTACCGCGTCCCGAACTGATTGACGCTGGCTCAGGCGCTGCGGATGCAAGCGCTCGACCGCCAGGATGTCGTTGATGTAGACCATGTTGCCGCGGCCCAGCAGGCAAATGAACAGCGCCAGGTCCAGCAGCCCGACGAAGCCGTGCCCGGGGGTGGTCAGCGCCGGCAGCAGCACCTGCAGATCGACGCGGCGAAACAGCGCGCTGGTCAGGCATCCGAGAAAGTTGGACGGAAAGGACTCGAGCATGCCCAGCATGTCCGTTCCCAGAAACAGCGACGTGGTGGGAGCGATGCCGATGTTGGCCATGCGTGCCGGCAGGCGGATCTCCTCGCGATCGCAGAAATAGCGCTGTGCGAGCACCAGATTGACATCCGGATTTTCCAGCATGGCGGTGGCCTGATGGCGCAGGCACTCGGTGTACAGACGGTCATCGTCGCAGAGGAACTTGATCAGCTCGCCCCGCGCTTCGTCCAGGCCTCGCTGCAGATTGCCCGCCATCCCCAGGGGTTGCGCATTGCGGTAGTAGCGGATCGGCACCTGGCTGGCGACGCCCTGTGATTCGCAGGCAGCCTGGATCTCGGGACCGGGCGAATCGTCGCAGACGATCACTTCCAGATTGGCGTAGCTCTGCGCCAGCGCATCCTGCAAGGCCATCGCGAAGAAGTCCGGATGGGAGGCGGGAATGACGATGCTGACCAGCGGGACTGAAGACACTATGAACGCTCTCACGCGGCGGGCGTGCGGCGATAACGTGACTAGGTGACTACGTGACGTGCGCGCCGACGCTACAGAAGGGATGACCGCGGGGCACCTGCCCCGCGGCGATGGCTAGCGAGTGTAGCTTAGAGCTTGTTGAACAGCCCGAGTTGCGAGATACGGCTGAACGCCAGTTGCGCCGCCGACAGCATGGTCTGCTGCAGCGTGAGGCGGGTCATGACTTCGGCCGGATCGGAGTCGCGGATCGTCGACTGATTGGTGGTGTTGTTGGTGGTCAGTGTGGTGTTGGTGGTGGACTGGGCATCTACCGCCTGACCCCGCGCGCCGATCGAGCTCAGCGCCGTGCTGATCTGATCGGTACCGGCACTCAAGTTGCCGATCGCCGATTGCAGCTGGGCGTTGAGCTTTTGCTGGGCGACCGGATCACCGTCGGTCGGCGTCATCAAGGCGTTCTTCAGATCGTTCAGGGTATTGAGAATATTCTGAGTGGTATGGGTATTGGCTTGCACTGTGAACTGGTCACCGGTCGCCGGAGTACCGCTGATGTCGAACTTGACGCCCGCCAGGGTCACCGAGCCGCCTGTCAAAGTCTGAGTGTCGATCGCCTTGCTGTTGGTGGTCAGTGGCGAAGCGTAAAGCGCCACCGTGGTCGGCGAGGTCCCAGTGACCTTGAGCACCGCGCCACCGGACGGGAACTGGCTGGTGTAGGCAGTCGCATTGGCAGCCCGGGTGGCTGCGGATGCGCTAGTGTCCGAAGCCCCGGTGATAGCCGAAGTGATCTGCGATGTCGAAGTATTGGAACTGGTGCGCGCCGTGTTGAAGGTATCCGGGGTCGCGGCGAAGGTGAAGCTGCGACCGGTCAATACCGTCGAGGCATCATCCCCCGTGGCCAGGTTGACGTTGAGCGTCAGATCGACGCCCCGGAAGCTCACGGTCTGGTCCGACGCAGTACTGGCCGAGACCACGCCATTGGCGGTCAGCTCGGAGGTCCTGTCGGTGCCGCTGCTGTCCGTGATCGACAGCTGGGTGGGGCTCGTGTACGTGATGGTGTACGGCGCGCCGCTGGTGAAGCTGGAGCTGTAGGTGGCGCTGTTGGAGACGATACCGCCCGACAGCGTGACCTTGCTGTCATCGACGCTCGGTGTCGTGCTGGTACGCGTGGTGTTGGTCGCCTGCTCGAACGCATCCCAGCCGGTGGTATTGCTGGCGATCGACAAGCCCTGGCCGATCGCCAGGTTGATCGAGGTCTGGTCGCCGTTGTAGGTGTACGAGCCGTCGGCGTTCACCGTGTAGGGCGCCGTCGAAGACTTGGAGCCGGAGAACAGGTAGTTGCCGCTGGCATCCTGGCTGTTCATCAGGCCGAGCACCTGGGACTGGATCTGCGCCAGCTCTTCGGCGTTGGCCTGACGGTCAGCGTCGGTATAGGTGGCGTTACTCGCCTCCAGGGTCAGCTCGCGGGCACGCTGCAGGGCGTTGGTGATACTGGTCAGAGCGGTTTCCGACGAGGTCAGCGTGGTGGTGGCGCTGGTCATGTTGCTCTTGTACTGGGTCAGCATCGAACTCTGCTGGCTCAACTGCAACAGACGCGCCGCCCCCAGAGGATCATCCGCAGCGGTATTGACGCGAATCAGGCTGCTGGCCTCTTCGCCGGAGGCAACCACGTTGCCGTAGGTGCGGGAGTAATTGGCAGCGCTGGTTTCGTAGTATTGACTGGTGGAAATACGCATACGTCAGCGCTCCTTAAAGGTTGTTGATCAAGGTATCGAACATGGTCTGGGCCGCCTTGATGATCTGCGAAGAGGCGGTGTAGTACTGCTGATACTTGACCAGGTTAGCGGTTTCTTCGTCGAGGTTGACCCCGGATACCGAATCGCGCGAGGTGGTGGCCTGGGTCAGCACCGCGGTGGTCGCCGTCACGTCACTGGTAGCCTGCGCAGCCTTGGCACCGACGCTGGAGACCAGCGAGGCATTGGCATCGGACAGGCTCTGGCCCGCTCCGGTCGAGGTGCCGATGGTGGCCTTGGTCTGCAGCGCCAGCGTGGTAATGGCGTTGCGGTTGTCCGAGGAACCGGCGGCCGTCATCGACACGGTGTAAGTGTCGTTGGCCGCTGGCGTGCCGGACACGGTCATGGCAAAGCTGTAGCTCTTGCCGGCAATGGCGTTGCCGCTCGAGTCCAGCAGCGGGATCGAGATGTTCAGGTCGTTGTTTTGCCCGGGCACGATGGTGCCGGCGGCGCTGGTGATCTCGCTGCCTGCGGCGGTGTAGACCTTGTAGCTCTGAGTGCCATCGGCGGCCGCGCTGAAGACCAGCTTGACTGGCGCGGAGTTCTTGATCCCGGCCTGCAGATCGGCGCTGGTGCTGTCATTGAGCACCGAGCTCAGGGTCGGCTGAGTCACCGAACCGGACCCGCTGTTGCTGGAGCCCGCATTGACGGTCAAGGCGCCAGCGGCGGCAATGGTCTTGGGATCGGTCATGACGGTGGTCAGCGCCGAGGCACCGGTGCGGGTCGGGATGATCTTGAAGCTGTCGCCCGCCTTCACGTCCGTGCCATTGAGCGACAGCGTGAAGCCGTCGATCTCGGGCGTGTCGCTGGTGCTGTAGCTGCCCATGGCGGTGCCGTCCGGCAGCTTGCTGACGGAGTAATGGGTGGCGTCGCTGAAGGTCACCTGGTAATCGTTGGCCGTCAGCTTGCTGGTGTCGCTGATGCTCACGTTGAAGTTGCTGGTGCCGGTATTGGTCGTGGCACCGATGCTGCGTTGAGTGATCTGCGTGGCGCTGTTGATGTCGCTGTACAGGTCGCTGCCGAAGTTGCCGTTGCTGTCGACACCCTGGGCCAGCTGGCTGTTGACCTGATCGGACATCGTCAAGGCGATACGGCCAAGCTCGTTGGTGGCCGGCGTCAGAACATCGGAACGATAACGCAGCAGGCCGCCAATGGTGCCGCCGGTCACCACCGAGGTGATGTCGGTGCTGTACTGCGAATAGTTGAGCTGCAGGCTCAGCTGGGTCGCGTCGCTGGTGCTGGGCACGGTCGACAGCTTGTTGACGGTGTTGCCGCTGACCAGCGTCTGACCGTTGCCGATGTAGACGTCGTAGCTACCGTTGTTGTCGATGACCTTGGCACCCACCAGCTCGTTGAGTTGGCGGACGGCTTCGTTACGCGAGTCCAGCAGGCTGTTGGGGGTGCCACCGTTGCTTGCCTGAGCGATCTGGGTATTGAGGTTGGCGATGCTCGTCGCCAGGTCGTTGACCTTGCTGGCGGTGCTGGCCAATTGGTTGTTGATGTCGGTGTTCTGGTCGGCCAACTGGCTGGCCACGGAGTTGAACCGCGCACTCAAGGCCTTGGCCGAGGTCAGCAGCGAACTGCGCGCCGACGAGTCGCTGGCCGAGGTCGAAACCGCCTGCAACTGAGTGAAGAACGCCGACAGTGTGGTAGAGATGCCGGTGCTGTCGTCGGACAGCAGCGAGTCGGTGGTGGCCGACTGGGTCTGGTATGCCGTGGCATCGGCCGCCAGCGCGGTGGTGGTCTGCACCTGGGTATCGAGGAAGCTGTTGTAGATGCGACGAACATCGGACAGCGTCGTACCAGTACCAATGTAGCCCACGCCGATGTTCTGCAGCGCGGACGAAGTGGTCACCGTTTGTTGGCGCGAGTATCCAGCAGTATCGACGTTGGCGATGTTGTTACTGATGGTGTTCAGCGCTGCGGTGTTGGCATTGAGCGACGAGAGCCCGATGTTGATCAGCGACATGGTTCAGCCCTTATAAAGTCGTGGAGGAACTACCCATTGCGTAGTTCTGGTAGCTCTTCATCTGCTTGGCAATCTGGGAAATCTTCGAGGCGTAGTCCGGGTCGGTGGCGTAGCCGGCTTTCTGCAACTCTTTTACAAACTGTTCCGGGTTATCGGCCGCATTCACCACACCTTTATAGCGATCGTTGTTCTGCAACAGGCTGACCAGGTCGTGGAAGCTGTCGGCATACGAGGCGTAGGAACGGAACTGCGCGGTTTCCTTGACCATCTGGCCGTTGCGAAACTCGCTGGTGATCGCCCGCGCCTGCTCGCCCTGCCAGTTGCCGGACGCCTTGATACCGAACAGGTTGTGGCTGCTGCTGCCGTCTTCGGCGCGCATGACCGATTTGCCGAAGCCGGTTTCGAGAGCCGCCTGGGCCACCAGAATCTTCGGATCGACACCGATACGCGCGGCGGCTTCCTGTGCCATCGGCAGCATGGTGTCGATGAACTCGTCGCGCGAGGCGAACGCACCTTTGCCCGGCGCCAGAGGAATCTGCACGTGGCGAGCTTCCTGCGCCTTGACGATCGGCAGGGTCGGGTCCTGGGTCCAGTCGCCGTTGCCGCTGTCGGTGCTGGCGACGTCGCTGGTGCTAGCGACCACCGTGGACGCCGTGGACGCCTGATTCCGGCCCGCCAGCAGCACATTGGAATGCGCCGTGCCTTCGGGGTGCAGGCGGTTGCGGCTGGTATCGGTGGTGCCGTCACCTGTAGCCGACGGCACGATGCCCGCCAACAGGCGATCGGACAGCTTGCTCGGCAGCGACAGGCGCCGCTCGTTGAGCTTGGCCATGAGGTTGCCGCCGCTGATCGAGGTGCTGGCGGTGTTGTCGGCGGCGCCGTTGTGCACCGCGCCCAGCGGCGTACCGTTGCTGCCTGGACGCTGGAACGGATTGTTGCCGGCGCTATGGGCCACGCCCTTGGTCTTCGACAATTGCCGCATGAGCACGTCCTGCAGACCAATACCGCCTTGATGCGACATGGTCACGGCAAGCTGCTGGTCGTACATGGACTGGTACTGCTTGACGGTCTCGGTGTTGAGCGGGTTGTCCTTGGCCAGCACATCGTTGGCCGAACGCATGGACTTGAGCATCTCGCCGACGAACAGCGACTCGAACTCCTGAGCCACCTTTTTCAGGTTGGCGTCGCTGTCGCGATCGCCCACCTTGAGGTTGTTCAGACGATTGAGATCGGTGTAGGCGCCGCTGTCGGCGGGGGCGGAAACTCCACCCTTGGGCATGTCCATGGTCGCTTACCTCAAATGACGATCAGGTCGGCCTGCAAGGCGCCGGCCTGTTTCAAGGCTTCAAGAATGGCCATCAGGTCGCTGGGCGCAGCGCCGACCTGATTAACCGCCCGTACGATTTCGTCCAGGGTAGTACCCGGGCCGAACTTGAACATCGGCTTGGCTTCCTGCTGGGCATTGACCTTGGAGCGCGGCACCACGGCCGTGGTGCCGTTGGACAAGGCGCCCGGCTGGCTGACGATCGGATCTTCGGTGATGGTCACCGTCAGGCTGCCGTGGGTCACGGCAGCCGGCGAAACCTTGACGTTCTGGCCGATCACGATGGTGCCGGTACGCGAGTTGATGATGACTTTGGCAACCGCCTGGCCAGGATCGATCTCGAGGTTTTCCAGCACCGACAGGTAGTCGACGCGCTGGTTGGGATCGAGCGGCGCGGTGACTCGCACCGAACCGCCGTCGATGGCCTGAGCCACGCCTGGGCCGAGCATATTGTTGATGGTGTCGACGATATGCTTGGCGGTGGTGAAGTCGGAACGGTTGAGGTTCAAGGTCAGGCTGTTGCCCTGGTTGAAACCGCTCGGTACCGAACGCTCGACCGTGGCGCCGCCAGGAATGCGGCCCGACGATGGCACATTGACGGTGATCTTCGAACCGTCGCGACCTTCGGCGTCGAAACCGCCCACCACCAGGTTGCCCTGGGCGATGGCGTAGACGTTGCCGTCGATACCCTTGAGCGGGGTCATCAGCAGGCTGCCGCCGCGCAGGCTCTTGGAGTTGCCGATGGACGAGACGGTGATGTCGATGGCCTGACCGGGTTTCGAGAACGCCGGCAGATCGGCAAAGATCGATACCGCCGCGACGTTTTTCAGCTGCACGGTGCCCGTACCCGACGGCACCTTGATGCCGAACTGGGCGAGCATGTTGTTGAAGGTCTGCAGGGTGAACGGGGTCTGCGTGGTCTGGTCTCCCGTACCATCGAGCCCTACCACCAGACCGTAGCCGATCAACTGGTTGGTACGTACGCCCGAAATGCTGGCGATGTCCTTCAGGCGTTCGGCTTGAACGCTGAAGGCCACGGACAACAACATCGTCGCCGCAATCAGGTGTTTGAGTTTGAGCATGGTCAGGCGCACTCAGAAAGGCCAATACGGGCTAAGGAAAAAGCGATCCAGCCATCCAGTCTGGCTCGCGTCGGCAAAGGAGCCGGTTCCCGAGTACGTGATCCGCGCATCGGCTACCCGATTCGACGACACTGTATTGTCGGTTGCTATGTCATCTGCACGGATCATGCCAGCGATTCGCACCAGTTCTTCACCGGTGTTCAGGGTCATCCATTTCTCGCCGCGCACTGCCAGAATGCCGTTGGGCAGCACGTCGGCGACCGTCACCGTGACCGAGCCGGTCAGGCTGTTGCCCTGCGCGGCCTGGCTGGTGCCGTTGGTAGCGCGGTCGCCGCTGTAGCCGGCGTTGAGGTTGGCGTCGCCCGAATGCACACTGCTGCCGAACAGAGAGGTGATGCCCATGGTGGTGGCGCTGGTCTTGGCGATCTTGGAGTTCGCCGTTTTACTGGCGGCAGTCTTCTCGTTCAGGGTGATGGTGATGATGTCACCGACCCGGAACGCCTTGCGGTCGCCGTACATGTTTTGCTCGAACCCGGCCTGGTAGATCGAGCCATTGTTGGCCGCCGCAGGCAGCGGGGTGCGTGGCAACACCGGGGCGTAGTACGGGTCGTTTGGCTTGGGCTGAGGACCCATGCAGCCAGCGAGCAAAGTGATTCCACTCAAGGCGATTACGGTAGCGAACAAACGACTCATGACTTTCGACCTCACGGTGTAACAGGCGCCTTGGCGCCAACAGACGGACAGTGGTTTGAACAGCTCGATCAGTGCCTTACAGGTTCTGCGTGACGTACTGCAGCATGGAGTCTGCGGTGGAGATCACTTTGGAGTTCATCTCGTAGGCACGTTGGGTGGTGATCATGTTCACCAGCTCTTCCACGGTGCTGACGTTGGAGTTTTCCAGGGTGTTCTGCAGCGTCGTGCCCAGGCCGTTAAGGCCAGGGGTGCCGGCCTGCGGAGCACCGCTGGAAGCGGTTTCCAGGAACAGGTTGCTGCCGATGGATTGCAAGCCACCTGGGTTGACGAAGTCGGCGATCTGCAAGTTGCCGATCACTTGCGCTGCGGCGCTGCCAGGCACGGTGACCGAGACGGTGCCGTCGGTGCCGACCGTGAAGGTCTGGGCGTCGCTGGGCACGACGATGGCCGGGTTCAGGGCCATGCCGCTGGCGGTGACGATCTGGCCCGTGGAGTCCAGGTGAAAGGTACCGTCGCGGGTGTAGGCGATGGTGCCGTCCGGCTGGGTGATCTGGAAGAAGCCATGACCGTTGACGGCCAGGTCGAGTGGCTGATCGGTGGTCTGCAAGGAACCTGCAGTGAAGTTCTTCTGGGTACCGACGATGCGCACACCGGTACCGACCTGCAGACCCGATGGCAGCTCGGTGTCAGCGGTGGACTGAGCGCCCGGCTGGCGTTTGATCTGGTAGAGCAGGTCCTGGAATTCGGCGCGATCACGTTTGAAACCCGTGGTCGATACGTTGGCCAGGTTGTTGGAAATGGTAGTGAGGTTCAAGTCCTGGGCTTGGAGGCCGGTCTTGCTGACCCAAAGTGCTGGAAGCATGGTATTCGTCTCCTCGAGCGCCGGTTCGTCGGCGCGGGTTACAGATAATTCTTAAGATTGCAAAACGCGGGCCATGGCCTGGTCATCTTCCTTGGCCGTGGACATCATCTTGATGTGCATTTCGAACTGCTTCGAAAGCTCCAGTACCGACGTCATCTCTTCCACGGCATTGACGTTGCTGGCCTCCAGAAACCCGGAAGTCACCTGGACGTCGGCGTTCACCGGTGCGGCCTTGCCGTCGGCGGTACGGATCAGGCCGTCGGTGCCTTTGGTCATGTTCTTGAGATCAGGCTTGACCAGCTTGATGCGGTCGACCTGGGCCAGCGCCTGAGGCGATTGCCCCATGCCGCGAACGCTGATGGTGCCGTCGCTGCCGATCTCGATTTTCTCGTCCGGCGGCACGGCAATCGGTCCGCCGTTGCCCATGACCGGCAAGCCGCTGCCGGTGCGCAAGACGCCCAGGGCATCGATATTGAGGCTGGCCGAGCGGGTGTAGGCTTCTTTGCCGTCCGGGGTCTGCACCGCGATCCAGCCATCGCCGCCACTGCCGCTGACGGCGATGTCGAGGTCACGACCGGTTTCGATCATGGCACCGGGCTGGAAGTCGGTGGCAGGCCGTTCGGTCATGGCATAGGCGCGCGAGGGAAAGGTGTCGCCGAATACCGGCATGGAACGCGCCTGCTCCAGATCACGCTGGAAGCCGTTGGTAGAAACGTTGGCCAGGTTGTTGGCATGCACCTTCTGCGCGAGCGCGTTCTGGCTGGCGCCGGTCATGGCTACATAAAGCAATTTGTCCACACTGTATCTCCGGTGACGGGCGAATGCCGGTTAGCGAATCGATAACAGTGCTAGAGCAATTAGTGGGCCAACTTTGCAAAGACAGCTACAAGCCTTGATTTACAAGGGTTGCGCAATGGAGCGAGGGGGTGTGACAGAGTACCAAGACGGAAATACGGCGCCTGCTTGCCATGAGCGGCAATCTACCGCCGTCGGGTTTCTTGACGCCGAGCAATCCTGTAGCGAGGGGCTTGCCCCCGACAGCGGTCTCCCCGGCAAAGCTGCGTGCCGATGGAGACTTTTCGGAGGCAAGCCCCCTCGCTACATGGATAGCATTACACCGACTGGATCAGGGTCTGCATGATGGTGCTTTGGGTGGAGATGGTCTTGGCGTTCGCCTGATAGTTGCTCTGCTCCTTGATCAGGTTCACCAGCTCGGCAGTCAGGTCGACGTTGGAGTCTTCCAGCGCGTTGGACTGAATGCTGCCCAGGGTCCCGGTTTCCGGAGTACCGATGACCGGCACGCCCGACGCGTAGGACTCTTTCCACTTGGTGCCACCGACCGGGGTCAGGCCTTGGACGTTGGCGAAGTTGGCGATCGCCACCTGGCCAATGGTCTTGCTCTGGCCGTTGGTGAAGGTGGCGAAGATCGCACCGGTACTGTCAACGCTCAGGCTCGACAGCTCGCCGGTGGCGTAGCCGTTCTGGTCTTTGGCGGTCACCGCGGATGTGGCGTTGTACTGGGTCATGGAGTTCAGGTCGACGGTGATGTTGGCCGCCGCGGTAGAACCGTTGGTGCCCCATGTACCGTCTGCGGCCTGGGCGGCCGGCACCCAATCCTTGAGACTGAACACACCCGTGGTGACGCTCAAACCGGTCGGCAAGCCAGTGGTGGTATCGGCGGCAGGCGTAGTCAGATTGGCCACATCCAATGCACCGGACGTAGTGAAGCCGATCTGGTTGGCCAACGGCGTGGTCGACGACGGGGTCTGTGGATTGCGACCATCGATGGTGGTGTACATGGTCCAGGTGTTGGCATCGCTGTTCTTGACGAAGTACTGGTTCAACTGGTGCGAGTTGCCCTGGCTGTCGTAGATCTCGGTGTTGTAGGTGAAGTTGTAGCTGTTGACGTTGGCCGGATCGAAGGTCGCCACGGTCGGCACCGAAGCACTGGAGTTCAGGTTCAGCGTCTCCGACATGGTCGAAGTAGGCTTGGGGTTGAGGTTGGCGGTGTCGATTTTCAGGTTGCTGAGCACACCGGTCTGCAGAGTGCCGTTGGCATCCACGGAATAGCCCTGCAAGTTGTTGCCCGAGCTGTCGACGATGTAACCCGACTTGTCGCTGGAAAACGCACCGGCACGGGTATAGACCTTGGTGCCGTTGTCACTGAGGGTAAAGAAACCGTCGCCGTTGATGGCCAGGTCGAGGTTCTGGTCGGTGGTGCTGATGTTGCCCTGGTTGAACAACTGCGAGACCGCTTCGGTCTTGACACCGCTGCCGACCGTGGTCGACCCGGCGGTGGCCTTGATCGAGGCGGCATATTGGTCGCCGAATTCAGTACGCGAGGCCTTGAAGCCGGTGGTGGCGACGTTGGCGATGTTGTTGCCGGTCACGTCCAGCGCTTTGTTGGCTGCCGACAGACCGCTGAGACCGATATTGAAAGACATGTTGCTACTCCTGCGGCGGTAAGCCGGCCATTAATTCGCGATAGTCTGGACTTTCGAAAGGGCGACGCTGCTGCCCCCGGCGAGATTGAGCGTCATCTCACCACCGCTGGTGGTTGCCATGGTCACACTGCTGACCGTGGCGGGTAGATACGTGGTTGCTGCCGTGGCGACACCATCGAGGGTCGTCGTGGCCTTGAAGCTGTAGTTGCCCGCCGCCTGAGCCACACCTGAGGAGTTGAGGCCATCCCAGGTAAAGGCGGAGTTGCCGGTGGACTGAGCACCCAGGTCGATGGTGTCGACCAGACTGCCGGTGCTGTCGTACACATTGACGCTGGTCGCCGTGCTGGCGCCGGTAACGGCTACCGTACCGGTGATGCCCTTGGTCGGATCGAGCACCGCCGAGTCGCTGGCCACGATGACCGAGCGACCGACCAGCGACGAGGCTTGCAGCGCCTGCGACGACTGGTAGGTGGTGGCCAGGCTGTCAACCGTGGTGTTGAGGTTCTGCATGCTTTCGAGGCTGCTGAACTGGGCCATCTGCGACACGAACTGGGTGTTGTCCGTGGGGCTGAGCGGGTCCTGGTTCTTGAGCTGGGTGACCAGCAATTGCAGGAACGCATCTTTGCCCAACGCGCTGCCGGCGGTGCCGGTGGTTGGATCGGTGGTGCTGGTTGTCGCCTGGTACTGGGCCAGTGCGGCGGCGCCAGTTGCCGTGGTTGAAGTCGTCATGCTTTTGCGCCCCTATCACTGACCGAGGGTCAGGACCTTCTGCATCATGGTTTTCGCGGTGCTCATAATGTCCGCATTGGTCTGGAAGGAGCGACTGGCGGAAATCATGTCCGCCATCTCTTCAACCACGTTCACGTTCGGGTAATACACATAGCCATCCTTGTTGGCGGCCGGCGAGCTGGGCTCGTAGCGCGCTTCCAGGTTGCTCTGGTCCTCGACCACACCGGACACCTGCACACCGGCGCCCGACGAGTCGGAGTCGGCGAACAGCGAACCACTATCACCGCCGCCCTGAGCGTTCTGGAACATGGTGGCGAACACCGGGTGGCGCGCACGGTAGGTCTTGTCGATGCTCGACGAGACGGTCTCGGCGTTGGCGATGTTACTGGCGACGGTATTCAGGCGAGTGGTCTGTGCACTCATGCCGGTCCCGGCGATGTTGAAAACACTGGCTAGAGACATGGCTTAATCCCCGCGCAGGGCCGAGATCAGCCCTTTGAATTTGCTGTTTAACAAAGTGAAGCTGGCTTGGAAGTCCACCGAGTTCTGCGCGTAGTTCGATTGCTCGATCTGCGAGTCGACGGTGTTCTGGTCCAGCGACGGTTGAGTCGAAATGCGGTACATCAGCGCCGGATCGCCACTGCCGCTGACGCCGGAAGCGTCGATGTGCCGGGCGTCGGTGGTTTCAAGGCTGAACGCGCCATTGCTGGTGGTATCGCTCTGCTGCTTGAGGACAGCGGCAAAATCCAGGTCCCGAGCCTTGTAGTTCGGGGTATCGGCATTGGCGATGTTGTTGGCCAGCACTTCGGCGCGCTGAGCACGGAACTTCAATGCCTGTTCGCTGATGCCGAGCGCTTTGTCGAAACTGATGCTCATGTCTGAAACCCTTCGCGGCAGAGCTGATTCTCTTGGCAGAGATATAGCAATGCCTGTGCCAACTTTGCAAAAGCCTTGAAAGGGTTGATCTAGAGGGGTTTTAACGGATTACCTGGGCGGCAATCAGGGCGGCAATGCCAGAAAAGCGGCAATCCGATTCCGCCAGGTGACGGCAAAGCGGCAATGCCCGCGTCAGTTTTTTTGTCACTTCACACAAGGACCACATGTAGCGAGGGGGCTTGCCCCCGATAAACCGTAGCTGACACTCACTGCAGTGTCAGTCTCGGTCTATCGGGGGCAAGCCCCCTCGCTACAGCGTTGCAGCTATTTGGCCTGGTAGATGATCCCCGGACTGCACTGGACCATCTGGTAATGATCCGGCAAGCCATTGAGCGCCTCGCTTGCCCCCAGAAACAGATAGCCACCCGGCTTGAGGGTGCCATGAATGCGAGTGAGGATGTCCTTCTTCACCTGAGCGGAAAAGTAGATCAGCACGTTGCGGCAAAAGACGATATCGAACTTGCCCAGGCTGGCATAACTGTCCAGCAGGTTGAACGAGCGAAACTCCACGCGACTGCGGATCGGCGGTTTGATCGCATAGCGACCGCCGCCCTTGGGATCGAAATAACGCTGCAGACGATCCGGTGACAGGCCGCGCCCCAGTGCCAGGCTGTCGTACTCGCCACTCTTGCAGTTGGTGAGCATCGAGCCGGACAGATCGGTGGCGACGATCTGCGCCCCCATCTTCAACTGGCCCGGATTGCTGCGCTCGAACTCATCGAAGGTCATCGACAGCGAATAGGGTTCCTGACCCGACGAACAGGCCGCCGACCAGACGCGCAAGCGTGCGCCCGGGCTGGCCTTGATGGCCTCCGGAATGACCTTGTTCTTCATCACTTCGAAGGGGTAGGTATCGCGAAACCACAGGGTTTCGTTGGTGGTCATGGCATCCACCACCAACTCGCGCAAACCACTGCGCGGCTGCGTCTGGATGCGCTGCACCAACTCGCTCAAGGTCTTGATGCCCTGCTGTTCCATGAGCTTGTTGAGACGGCTGGAGACCAGGTACTGCTTATTGTCACCCAGCAGAATGCCGCAGGCTTTCTCCAGGAATACTCGGAACTGATCAAAATCCGCATTAGCCGTCGACACAAGTACCGCCTCTTTAAATCGTTTATTCGGCCGGAGCGAACTCCGGGCCGTTATTCGTGGAAATCATTCGTGAAGCTTGATGCGCTCGACGACTCGCGATGCCAGATCGTCAGGCCGGAACTTGGCGAGAAAATCGTCGGCGCCGACCTTCTTGACCATAGCCTGATTAAACACACCCGACAGCGAAGTATGCAGGACGATGTGCAATTTCTGCATGCGCGAATCCGCGCGCACTTCGGCGGTGAGCGTATAACCGTCCATTTCCGGCATTTCGATGTCGGAAATCATCATCAGGAACTCTTCTTCCGGCTTCTTGCCCTCGTCCACCAGCTTGCGCAAGTAGTCGAGCGCCTGGCGGCCGTCGTTGAGCGCGACCACTTCCACACCCACGGTCTGCAGGCAACGGGTGACCTGCTTGCGCGCCACCGACGAGTCGTCGACGGTCAGCACCCGCAGCGTGGTGGCCTTGTCCTGGGTGGCGGCATCCACCACGCCGACGGAAATCGACTCGGACATCGGCGCCACCTCGGCGAGGATCTTCTCCACGTCGATGATTTCCACCAGCTTGTTGTCGACCCGCGTCACTGCCGTCAGGTAGTGGTCGCGGCCCGTGCCCTTGGGTGGCGGATGGATCTCCTCCCAGTTCATGTTGACGATGCGTTCGACCGAGTGCACCAGGAACCCCTGAATCTTCAGGTTGTACTCGGTGATGATCACGAACGGATTGGCCACGCCATCCAGACTCTTGCCGCCCGTGGCCAGGGCCAGGTCGAGAATCGGAATGGTCGCACCACGAATATTGGCGACCCCGCGCACCACTGGATTGGATCGCGGCATCAGGGTGAGCTTGGGGCATTGCAGCACCTCGCGCACCTTGAAGACGTTGATCCCGTAAAGCTGTTCACCGTTGAGCCGGAACAACAGCAGCTCGAGACGATTCTGCCCTACCAGTTGGGTGCGCTGGTTCACTGAATCCATTACACCAGCCATTGTTCAGACTCCTTCACGCCTCCCGACCCAAAGTCGGCACGCGCCTTGCTATTGACCTTGCATGAATGCCATTACGACATATTCCCGACGCATGATACGCAGCGTGCTGATAACCCTGGCAGCCACTTGTTCATTCGCACTTTGCGACGTCAATGCCGAAGAATTCACGTCGCCTGAAGAGCTTATCGGTGCGACCCAGGGTTTTCTTGAGTTCACGGTAGAAGATTATCTGGCCACCGCACAAACCGAGGGCCGCTATGAGGTGTCGGTCAACGATATCGACCCGCGCCTGCGGATGCCCAAGTGCGCCGAGCAATTGACGGCGACCATGGCCAGCCCCGGCGCTCCCCTAGGTCGGGTCAGCGTGCGAGTGCGCTGTGACACCGCTACGCCCTGGACGGTATTCGTGCCGGCACAGGTGAAGTTGTTCAGGGACGTGGTGATGACCACCCGGCCCCTGCCACGCGACACGGTACTGGGCGCTCCGGACCTTGTAATGCGTGAACGCGATGTCGGCCTGCTGACCCAGGGCTATTTGACGTCGCTGGATCAGGCCCTGGGCTACAAGCTGACCCGACCAACGGTCAGCGACCAGGTGATATCGGCGGTTTTCATCGAGCAACCGGAGGTAGTGAGCAAGGGAGACCATGTGGTGATCATCGCCAGGACCGGTGCGCTGGCGGTGCGCATGCCCGGCGAGGCGCTGGCCAAGGGGGCCATGAGCCAGCAGATCCCGGTGCGCAATCTGAACTCGCAACGGGTCATCAAGGCCAGGGTAACGGGCCCCGGCGAGGTAGAGGTCTCGATGTAGACGCTGGCGGTACGGGGCAGCTTTTCTTACACTGTGTGTCTGACACCGTGGAGAACAGACTCCGCAGCGGGCCTTGTGCATTTTTTTCGATATTCACCCTAAAGTTATTCGCTCAAGGGTCGAAAACAAGGCAAGCGCCCACATACCTAAAGAGGTTTACCCCATGGCGATCGACCTAAGCCGACTGAACGGCAACTCACAGGTGCAAAGCACGACACGCACCAGTGGCACCAAGGAAACCACCGCAGTTGACGCTACGACTGCAGTGAGCAAGACCACTGCGACGAGCGGCGAAGCTGTCCATCTCAGTGACGAGGCTCAAAAATTGCAACAGATCAGCGATAGCCTGCGCGATCAACCAACTGTCAACAGCGCCCGCGTGGCGGAGCTGAAGTCAGCCATTGCCGACGGCAGCTATCAGGTCGACAGCAAGCGCGTAGCCAGCAAACTGCTGAATTTCGAAGCTTAAGGCCAGGCTGACTGACCTCGGGTTTCAGGACGTCATCTCACTCCAGAGCCAGCCATGCACGACACGACCCTGCTGCAATTGATCGAAGACGACATCGCCCCGGCAACCCAGCTTCTCGAGCTGCTGCGGGTCGAATCCAACGCCCTGTTCGGGCGGGACATGCAGTTGCTGGAGACTATCCTGGCGAAAAAGCAGTCTTTGGTCGTACAGCTCGAGCAACGCGGACGCAAGCGCAGCCAGGTATTGGCCGCCCTGGGTTTCGCGGCGGATCGTGAAGGCCTGAAGAAGTACGCCGACAGCTCCCCCCAAGGCGCTCATCTGCTGCAACGCAGCGACTTGCTGAGCTCCCTGCTGGTCGACTGCCAGTCGATCAACGACCTCAATGGTCGCTCCATCACGCACCAGCAGAACACCACCGCTACGCAGATTCGTATCCTTATGGGCGGCGAAGCCCCTTCGTTGTACGACGCCCGCGGATCGACCTCCCGACTGGCCAAGCAAAGACCGCTCAGCCAGGCGTAAGCACCCTCTATCAAGAGGCGCAACAAGCTGGCAGAATGCCAGCCACTGGATGTCGTTTTTGCCTGGAGATACAAGCACCGTGTTCAACGCCTCAAACGCCGAAGACGCTCCGCAGCCCCCCAAGGTGCTTACCACACCGTTGGAAATTGCGTCGAATCTGCGCGCCCTGGAAAAATCCCACGATCCGCTGATCATCACCTTTGCCGACCGTGCCCAGCGCTTCCAGACTTTCCTGGTCGACGTCAATCGCGAAAACGGCAGCATGGCGCTGGACGAAATGATCCCGCGCGATGGCGAAAAGTACCTGCTGCAGGGCGAACCGTTCCGGGTCGAAGGCTTCCACGATGGCATTCGCATCGCCTGGGAATGCCACGGCATGATGAGCGTGATCGACAGCGACAACGGCCGTTGCTACCGCGGCGACATGCCCAAGGAAGTCATCTACCACCAGCGTCGTAACGCCTTCCGCGCAGCCCTCAAGCTGACCGCACTGGTAGACGTCGAGCTCGCCGGCGACAAGCTCAACAAATCCCTCAAGGGCAAGCTGCTGGATATCTCCGCGACCGGCTGCAAGCTGCGCTTTGAAGGTGACCACAGCGAAGTGCTGCAACTGGGGCAGATCTACGAGCGCTACACCGCTCACCTGCCGTTCGGCAAGCTGACCACCGCCGTGGAACTGCGCCACCTGCATTACGAAGAAAGCCTGGGCATCACCTTCGCCGGCGTGCGCTTCCACAACATCAATGCGCAGACCCTGCGCAACGTCGAGAACTTCGTCTTCCAACTGCAGCGCGAAGCCCGCCGGTTCGACAAAGACGATTTCTGACCTCCCCTGTAGCGCGGGGGCTTGCCCCCGACTGCATCTCCCCTGCCACTGATGCGTCCGGATGCGGGCAATCGGGGGCTAGCCCCCTCGCTACAGAAGCAATTGCTTAGGCCTTGGCGGGATCATCCTGCATCTGATCCTGCACCACCTGCTCATCGACTCGCGGATCCAGTGCGGCCACCAGCGGCGAACTGGTCATGTTGTCCGGCATGGCAACGTGATGCAGTGGCGCGTCGTCCACCACGTGCAGGTTGGTGACCGCCTTGGGCCGGATCAGCAGCGCCAGCATCAAGGCAAAAAAGCCGAAGAACGCGTAGAGCATCTGGCTGCCGAGATAATTCATCAACACCCCGGCCAGCAGCGGTCCGATACAAGCACCTACCCCATAGGTCACCAATAACATGGCAGTCAGCGACACCCGCCGCTCGCCTTCGACATGGTCGTTGGCAAAGGCGACCGCCAGGGGATACAGGCAGAACTGCAGCAGTGACACTACGAAGCCTGCGACGAACATCACCTCCACCGGCGCGTTACCCCACAGCGCCAGCGGCACCGAAGCCACCACGACGCCCACCGCCATGCAGCGGATCAACAGCGGACGATCGTAGCGGTCCGATAGCCAACCCAGAGGCCACTGCACGATCAGCCCCGCGAAAATGCAGCAGCCCATGAACAGACCGACCTGTTCGGTGCTCATGCCCTGCTGCGCCGCGTAGAGCGGCGCCAGGCCGTAGAACGACCCGATGATCAAGCCCGCCGTGAGCACGGTAGTCAGCGACTGCGGCACCCGCTGCATGAAAAACCGCGGCTCCATTGGCGCCGGATGCAATGGCGACGGGTGAATACCGCGAATCAGCGCTACCGGTACCAGGCACAGGGTGAAGCACAGCGCCACCAGCATCAGCAGTTCGTTGCCCAGACCAGGATGGATCACCAGGATCAACTGGCCCAGCGTCAGGCCCAGGTAAGAGGCGATCATGTAGCCGCTGAACACCAGCCCACGCTGACGGGCCTCGGCCTGCTCGTTGAGCCAGCTCTCGATGACCATGTACTGGCACATCATGCCGAGGCCGACGATGACCCGCAGAATGATCCAGGCAGGCAGATAGTTCACCAGGCCATGTCCTAGCACTGCGGCGGCGACGATGCCGGCGCAGGCTGAGTAGGCGCGGATATGCCCGACCCGGGCGATCAGCCGGTGGCCGATCTTGCCGCCCAGGGCCAGACCAAAATAGTTAGCCGCCATCAAGGCGCCCACCCATATCCCTTCAACATGCTCGGCGGCCAGGCGCAGGCCTAGGTAAGTGCTGAGCAGGCCCGAGCCGATCAACATCATCAGGGCGGCGAAGTACAGCGCGCGAAAATTTTTCCAGATCTGGCGCATCGGCGTTCCGAGCGGCTCCTTGAGGTGGTAGAAAACACAAACGACCGGATGCCCGTGAACCCACGAACATCAGTCATACCGCTTAGCGCCTTGATGCCCCTGCCGCTAGGCGTGGGCCGCCAGTACACGGCGCTCCCACGGGGTAATCTCGTTGAAAAAGCTGATCAGTTCGAGCTGCTTGCTCGCTCCAAAGCCTTCGATGAACTCCTTGCCGAACAGTTCCTCGGCAAGCTCGCTGCGTTTCAGACGCTCCAATGCACCGTGCAAGGTACAGGGCAGCGACAAATTATCCGGCACTGTCATCTCGCCCTGCACCGGCTCGCTCGGCTCCAGCTCATGCTCGATGCCGTAAAGGCCGGCGGCCAGGCTCGCGGCGATCGCCAGGTAGGGATTGGCATCGGCGCCGGGCAGGCGATTCTCGACCCGCCGCGCTGCTGGCGAACTGGCCGGAATACGCAGCCCCGCGGCGCGATTGTCCAGCGACCAGCAGGCATTGTTCGGCGAAGCGAAAGGATGAATGAAGCGGTGGTAGGAATTGACGTTCGGCGCCAGCAACGCAGTGAAATCGGCCATGGCCGTTTGTTGTCCACCGATGAAATGCCGGAACAGCGCCGTCGGCTCACCCGCCGCGTCGCTGAACACATTGCGGCCGCTGCCCTGCTCCACCAGGCTCTGATGGATATGCATCGAGCTGCCAGCGGTGTGCGCCAGCGGCTTGGCCATGCACACCACCATCAGGCCATGCTTGAGCCCGACCTCCTTGAGCAGGTGCTTGAACAGCAGCGTCTGATCGGCCAGCAGCAAGGGGTCGCCGTGCAGCAGGTTGATCTCGAACTGGCTCACGCCCATTTCGTGCATGAAGGTATCGCGGGGCAGCCCCAAGGCGGCCATGCAACGATAGACCTCATTGAAAAACGGCCGCAGGCCATTGCTGGAGCTGACACTGAACGCGCTGGCGCCGTCTTCGCGACGACCATCCAGGCCCTCGGGCGGCAAAAACGGCTGCTGTGGATCGCGATGACGATCGAACACATAGAACTCGAGCTCGGTGGCCACCACCGGCGCCAGACCCCGCGCCGCGTAGCGGGCGATGACCGCCTTGAGCTGGCCGCGAGTGGACAGTCGCGAGGGTTGGCCATCGAGCTCGTCAGCATCGCAGATCACCAGCGCGCGCGGGTGATCGCTCCAGGGCAGCCGATACAGCTGGGCCAGATCAGGCACCAGCGCCAGGTCGCCATCGTCGGCACCGTAGACCTGGGCGTCCGGGTAGCCGCCCATGATGCATTGCAGCAACACGCCCCGGGCCAGTTGCAGACGACGGCCCTCCAGAAAACCCTCGGCGGTCATGACCTTGCCGCGCGGTACACCGTTGAGATCAGGGGTGATGCATTCGATTTCATCAATGCCCGTGAGGCGCTCGGCGAGGGAGCGTGGGCAAGCGGTCGTCATGACTCGATCCTTGTGAGAAAACGCCGGAATGGCTGCCCGACAAAATCGCACCGCGCTACACAAAGATCAACCATGTAGCGAGGGGGCTTGCCCCCGAAAGATATCGCGGCCCCCAGATATCGCTGACAGATCATGATCGGGGGCAAGCCCCCTCGCTACAGGAATCTGGATTGTTACAGCCCACGCAATAGCCTGTTACCGATTGCCGGGCGCAAATGTGTCCAAATATGTCTAAGCTGAAAACAGGGCAGTCATATAGATGACTTATCTTGCACGCGCTTTATTTTTGCATGGCACGACCAAATCGCGCGCGCTACCAAAAGTCGCACCTGCCCCGAACAGCACCCACCTTGCGTAGACAAGGTACAACCGTGATCACATCGCAACGGCCTCACTGCGCGTATCCGTGTGGATAGCTTGCTGAGCGCCTGTTGCAGGAGCCCTGCATGACCGACAAGCCCAGCAAGGGAGTGACCCGCAGGCAACTGCTGTTTACCTCCGCCACCACCGTCGCCGTAGGCGCGGCGGCCAGCGCCAAGGCCGCCACTCTGGCCGGCGTACCGCAATGGATCCCCTTCGACCACAACGGCCCCCAACACTATGACACCCCAGGCTGGCAGTTCTTCAGCGTCGAGCAGGCTCGTGAAGTCGAAGCCATCGTCGAACGCCTGATCCCTGCCGATGACCTCAGTGTCAGCGGCAAGGACGCCGGTTGCGCGGTGTTCATCGACCGCCAGCTGGCCGGCGAATACGGCACTTTCGCCCGCCTGTACCGTGAAGGCCCGTTCCAGCCCGGCACGCCGACCCAAGGCGACCAGTCCGCGCTCAACCCGCGCGAGCGCTACACCCTGGGCCTCGCCGCCTTGAGCAAATATTGCCAGGCGCAGTTCCAGAAGCCCTTCAGCGGCCTGTCTGCCGAACAGCGCGATCAGGTGCTGACCGCACTGGAGAAAGGCACGGCGCAGCTCGACGGCATCGACAGCAAGCTGTTTTTCCAGCAAGTGCTGGCCAACACCATGGAAGGCTTTTTTGCCGACCCGATCTATGGCGGCAACCGTGAAATGGTGTCCTGGAAGATGATTGGCTTCCCCGGCGCACGCTACGACTACCGCGACTACATCGGCCAGCACAACCAGAAGCTCGATCTGGTACCGCTTTCCATCATCGGCAGCTCCGCCTGGAACAAGAAGGGTTAATCCGCATGGCCAAGAAACTACCTTCCACCGACATCGTGGTTGTCGGGCTCGGCTGGGCCGGATCCATCATCGCCAACGAACTCACTGACACCGGCCTCAACGTCATCGGCTTCGAACGCGGCCCCTGGCGCGATACCGCCAGCGATTTCAACCTCGCCTCGGCGGCCGACGAACTGCGCTACAACCGCCGTCAGGAGCTGATGCTGCGCACCAAGCAGAACACCTGCACCATGCGCAACAGCGTTAGCGAAACCGCCCTGCCGATGCGCACCTGGGGCTCGTTCCACCCCGGCAACGGCACCGGCGGCGCCGGTAACCACTGGGCCGGTATCGCCTTTCGCTTCCAGCCCCATGAATTTCGCCTGCACAGCCACCTGACCGAGCGCTATGGCAAGGAACTGCCGGCCGAACTGACCCTGCAAGACTGGGGCACCGACTGGGAAGAGATGGAACCGCACTACGCCGCGTTCGATCGCCTGGCGGGGGTGTCCGGCAAGGCCGGCAACATCAAGGGCCAGATCATCGAAGGCGGCAACACCTTCGAAGGCCCGCGCTCGGCCGAATACCCCAATCCGCCGACCCTGCAGACCTACGCCCCGACCCTGTTCGCCGAAGCGGCGCGCAACATGGGCTACAAGCCGTTCCCGGTGCCCTCGGCACTGGTTTCGCAGCCTTACACCAACTCCCTCGGCGTGAAAATGGGGCCGTGCACCTATTGCGGCTTCTGCACCAACTACGGCTGCGCCAACTACTCCAAGGCCAGCGCCATCACTACGGTGCTGCCGGCTTTGATCCGCAAGCCCAACTTCACCGCGGTGACCAACGCCGAAGTGCTCAAGGTGGTGATGGACAGCACCGGCACCAAGGCCACCGGCATCATCTATGTGGACGCCAATGGCGATGAGTTCGAGCAACCGGCGGACCTGGTGGTGGTCTCGGCCTTCATCTTCGAAAACGTGCGGCTGATGCTGCTGTCCGGGGTCGGCAAGCCGTACGATCCCGTCAGCAACACCGGCACCACCGGGCGCAACTACGCCTACCAGACGGCCAACAGCGTGCAGATGTTCTTCGATGACAAGAACTTCAATCCCTTCATCGGTGGCGGCGCCATCGGCATGGGCATCGACGAATTCAACAACGACAACTTCGACCACTCCGGGCTTGGCTTCATGGGCGGCGGCAGCACCCGCGTGACGCCGATCGGCGCCGCGCCCATCGACTCGCGGCCGGTTCCGCCCGGTACCCCGGCGTGGGGCGCGAAATGGAAGCAGGCCACGGTCAAGAACTACCTCAGCACCATGTCCATCGGCTGCGAGGCCAGCAGTTATTCGGTGCGCACCAATTACCTGTCGCTCGACCCGAATTACTCTGATCCCCACGGCCGACCGCTGCTGCGCATCACCTTCGACTTCCCGGAAAACGATCGGCGGATGGCCAAGTACTGCATCGGCAAGGTCGCAGAAATCGCCAAGAGCATGAATCCACGGGAGATGGTGGTCAAAAGTCAGCAAGGCCATTGGGACAGCGCGCCCTATCAGTCTTCGCACATCGTCGGCGGCTTCATCATGGGCGCCGATCCGGCCACCAGCTCGGTGAACAAGCACCTGCAGGTGTGGGGCGTGCCGAACCTGTTCGTGGTGGGCTCGTCGGCCTTTCCGCAGAACCCCGGCTACAACCCGACGGGCACCGTGTGTGCCTTGGCGTTCAAAGCGGCGGATGCCATCCGCAGCCGCTACCTCAAGCGTCCTGGGGAGATGATCAGCGTATGAAGACCTCCCTTTCGTTGTGCGCCGGCCTGCTGGGCCTGGCCGTTGGCTACGCTCACGCGGGCACTGGCGGCGACTCTTACAACCTGGTGGAAAAGGGCCGCTACCTGGCGACCTTGGGTGACTGCACCGCCTGCCACACCTTGCCGAACAAGCCGCTGTTTTCCGGCGGCGTGATACTGGATACGCCGTTCGGCAAACTGCTCGGGGCCAACATCACCCCGGATCCGGTCCACGGCATCGGCCGCTGGACCTTCGAAGACTTCCAGAAGGTCATGTCCGAAGGCCACAGCCCGGGCAACAAGCGGCTCTACGGGGCCATGCCGTTCACCGCGTACACCAAGGTCTCGCGCGAGGACAACATGGCCATCTGGGCCTATCTGCAGACGGTACAACCGTCGGACAACCCGGTTGAAACCAACCAGTTGCCCTTCCCTTTCAACATCCGCACCAGTCTGATCGGCTGGAACCTGCTCAACTTCACCCAGGGCGAGTTCAAGGCCAATCCGCAAAAATCCGTGCAGTGGAATCGCGGCGCCTATCTGGTCGAAGGGCTAGGGCACTGCGGCACCTGCCACACGCCCAAGAGCCTTATCGGCGGAGACGACAACGACCACTTCCTGGGCGGCAACAACTTGCAGGGCTGGGTGGCTCCGGACATCACCTCCAACACCCACTCCGGTATCGGCGGCTGGACTGCCGAGGACATCGTCCAGTACCTGAAGACCGGCGCCAACCGCTTCGATATCGCTTCAGGCCCCATGGCCGAAGAGGTGGAGCATTCTTCGCAGCACTGGAAGGACGAGGACCTGATGGCGGTGGCGGTCTACCTCAAGGACGATCCCAAGACCAGCGACGCGCCGAAGGCCCTGGCCGCCAGCGATCCGACCATGGTCGCCGGCAAGGCGATCTATGCCGATCGCTGCTCGGCGTGTCATGTGGGCAAGGGTGAAGGCGTGGAAGGATTGTTCCCCAAACTGGCCGGCGCACCGCTGGTCAATGGCACCGATCCGGCGTCGATGATCCGCGTGGTGCTGTCCGGCAGTCGCGCCGGCGCTACCGACGCCGCACCGACGGCACCGGCGATGCCGGCGTTTGGCTGGAACCTGTCGGATGACAACGTGGCGGCGGTCTTGACTTACGTGCGCAACAGCTGGGGCAATGCCGCCCCTGCGGTGTCGAGCGGCGATGTGAAGGATTTGCGCGAGGAGTTGCGGGCTAAATAGACGCGAGACCCACCTGTAGCGAGGGGGCTTGCCCCCGAAAGATCGTGTCAGCCGTATCGTCTGGGCCGATAGACCTTTCGGGGGCAAGCCCCCCCGCTACAAGGGTGTTTCAGTCCAGACTATCCACAGCCCGGTCCTTGCGCTCGTTACGCACACCCATCCAGAACCCCAGCAAACCCAGCACTGCGGCAATGCTGAGCACCATCGCCGCCGCCAACGCCGGATCGCGGCCCAGGCCCACCGCGCTGGTCGACAGCACTCCCACCAGCATTTGCGAAAAGCCATAGAACCCCGCCGCCGAGCCCACCAGATGGGCATCCACGCTCAAGGCTTTGGTCATCGCCGCCGGGCTCGCGAGCCCTGCCCCCAGTGTCAGCAGGCAGATCGGGATCATGACCGTCAGCACACTCACTTCGCCGAGCAATACCACCAGCAGCAGGCTCAGCGCGCTGCACAGGCCGATCAAGTTGCCCACCAGCAGCAGGCGCTCCAGGCGCACCACCCGGATCAGCCGTCGCGTCAGGGCATTGCCGACGAACATGCCGACGATCAGCATCCCCAGGTACACGCCCACTTCCTGCAACGGCCGGTGCAACTCATCGACGAAGATGAACGGCGCCGCGGCGATGAAGCCGTACATCGAGGTCGTGGTGCATCCGCCGCCCAGGGCATAGCCGACAAACGAAGGCAGGCGCAGCAACCGTGAATAATCGCGCAGCAATGCCTTGAGGCTGACCTCACCGGATGGCCGACTGGTTTCCGGCAGATGCCGCCAGCTGAACAGCAGCGTCACCAGCCCCATGCAGCCGAGCACCACGAAAATCGAGCGCCAGCCGAAGTGCACCGACAGCAGCGAACCCGCCAGCGGCGCCAGGCCGGGGCCTGCCATGACCATCAGATTGAGCAACGCCAGATCCCTTACCGAGTCGTCGAGCGTCGAGGTATCCCGCACCATGGCCCGCCCCAGCGCCAGCCCCGCGCAGCCGCCGAGGGCCTGCAGCAGACGCGCCGCGACCAGGGTATGAACATCCCCGGCCAACGCCGCCAGGAGGCTGCCGGCGGTATAGAGCGCCAGCCCGAACAGCAGCATCGGCCGTCGCCCCAGGCCGTCGGACAGCGGGCCATACACCAGTTGACCGGCGGCCAGGCCGAGAATATAGACACTGATGGTCATCTGCATCGCCGCCGGACTGACATCGAAAGCCCGAGCCGCCGCGGGCAGGGCCGGAACGAACATGTGCATGGCGAGGGTGCCGCTGATGGTGATCATCACCAACAGCCAGAGGGGTGGTTTGACGATGGGTACAGCGGGGATTGCCACAGGGCGAACGTCAGGCATGAACGGACTCGCTTGATTGCCTGTCTGAACCGGTCAGCAGGCCTATTATTTAGATAGCGAGGCAATTATAAGCGGGGCAACGAATTAACATAGCCCCGCCGGATACAAACTTCATGATGGTCCAAAGTTCGTCGACATATTTTTGACAAACGCTTCACCGCAAACGTACCGCGGCCGCCCTAGATTGCGTCCAACATGAACAGTGGCTGAACAACTCTAAATCTCGGCATATGGCTTATTTCCCCTGGGAGCAGAGCGAGCTACCATCGCGCCAACCGCCGCATCGTCGGCCAACGGATCACAGGGTAACCGGTCTGCAACCGGGCTTGGCCTAGACGTGCAGACACACACCGCTACGCTTTACATGGGCATCGAGCCTGCTGCGAATGGCCGATAGTTGCCTGCGAAACCTAGCCTGAAGGAATGCCATGAGCCAAAGTTTTCTGCCCTTCTCGCGCCCCAGCATGGGCGATGAGGAAATCGCCGCCGTCGAGCAGGTGTTGCGCTCCGGCTGGATCACCACCGGGCCCAAGGCCCAGGAACTTGAACAACAATTTGCCGAATATGTAGGCGCCCGCCATGCCGTCGCGCTGTCTTCGGCCACCGGCGGCATGCACATCGCCCTGCTGGCACTGGGCATCGGCCCGGGTGACGAAGTCATCACCCCCTCGCAGACCTGGGTCTCTACCGCCAACATGATCTGCCTGCTGGGCGCCACGCCGGTGTTCATCGATGTCGACCGCGATACCCTGATGAGCGACGTCAGCGCCTTCGAGGCGGCCATCACCCCACGCACCAAGGCGATGATTCCGGTGCATTACGCGGGTGCGGCGTTCGACCTCGATCCGCTCTACGCGCTGGCCGACCGTCACGGCATCAAGGTCATCGAAGACGCCGCCCATGCCGCTGGCACTCAGTACCGCGGCCGCCGCATCGGCCAGCAAGGCACGGCGATCTTCTCCTTCCACGCCATCAAGAACATGACCTGCGCCGAAGGTGCAATGTTCGTCAGTGACGATCAAGCCTTCGCCGATCGCGTACGCATGCTCAAGTTTCATGGCCTGGGCGTCGACGCCTACGACCGCATGACCCATGGCCGCAAGCCACAGGCGCAGGTCATGGAGCCCGGCTTCAAGTACAACCTGGCGGATATCAATGCCGCCATCGCGCTGGTGCAATTGCAGCGCCTGGATGCCATCAACGCCCAACGTGCCAAGCTCGCCGGCGCCTACCAGCAGCGCCTGGCAGCGCTGCCGATCGAATCGTTGCAGCTGCCCAGTCATCCACAGCAGCATGCCTGGCACCTGTATATCGTGCGGGTCGACCCCGAGCGCTGCGGCATCGACCGCGAGGCCTTCATGAAAGGCCTGCAAGAGCAAGGCATCGGTACCGGTATCCACTTCATCGCCACACACCTGCACACCTGGTACCGCGAGCGCTTCCCGAACGTGAAGCTGCCCGCGACCGAGTGGAACTCGGCGCGCCTATGCTCGATTCCGCTGTTCCCCGACATGACCCTCGACGATGTCGAGCGTGTTGCCTGCGCCATTGAAACAACCCTCGGACGTCGCCCGTGAGACCTTACCCAATCAATAGCGTTTCGATCGTCATCCCGGTCTATAACGAAGAGCAAAGCCTGCCTGAACTGCTGCGCCGTACCGAAGCCGCCTGCTCGCAACTCGACTGCGAATACGAGATCGTGCTGGTCGACGACGGCAGCCGCGACGAGTCTGGCGAAATGCTCCTGCGCGCCGCTGAGCGCGAAGGCAGCCAGGTCGTGGCGGTGATCCTCAACCGCAACTACGGTCAGCACGCCGCCATCATGGCCGGCTTCGAAGAATCCAAGGGCGATCTGGTGATCACCCTGGATGCCGACTTGCAGAACCCGCCCGAAGAGATTCCGCGCCTGCTCGAACAAGCGCGCCTGGGCTACGACGTGGTCGCCACGGTGCGCAACAACCGCCAGGACTCGGCACTGCGCCGCTGGCCGTCGAAGCTGATCAACAAGGCCGTGCAGCGCTCCACCGGCGTGGCCATGAGCGATTATGGCTGCATGCTGCGCGCCTATCGCCGCTCTGTGGTCGACGCCATGCTGGCGTGCCGCGAGCGCAGCACCTTCATCCCGATCCTGGCCAACAGCTTCGCCCGCCACACCACCGAGGTACTGGTGCAGCACGCCGAGCGCGAGCACGGCGATTCCAAATACAGCCCGATGCGCCTGGTCAACCTGATGTTCGACCTGGTCACCTGCATGACCACCACGCCGCTGCGCATGCTCAGCATCGTCGGTTTCATCATGGCCTTCCTGGGCGTGCTGTTCGCCTTCATCCTGATCGTCCTGCGGCTGATGTTCGGCGCTCACTGGGCCGGTGAAGGCAACTTCGTGCTGTTCGCCGTGCTGTTCGTGTTCACCGGCGGCCAGTTCATCGGCATGGGCCTGCTGGGTGAATACCTGGGGCGCATGTATAGCGATGTGCGGGCGCGCCCACGCTTCTTCATCGAGCGAGTGCTACGCAACCCTGGCAAGACACCCGTGCGCGACACCCAACCTTCTTCTGCCAACTCCACCACCAAGGCTGCGTCATGACTCTGAAAGCCGTTGTTTTTGCCTACCACGATATCGGCTGTGCCGGGATTCAAGCCTTGCTGGACGCCGGCTACGACATCGCGGCAGTGTTCACCCACGCTGACGACCCCAAGGAAAACGCCTTCTACGGGTCGGTCGCGCAGCTGTGCGCCGTCAAAGGCATCGCCGTGCACGCCCCGGAAGACGTCAACCACCCGATCTGGATCGAACGCATCCGCAAGCTGGGCGCCGACATCGGCTTCTCGTTCTACTACCGTAACCTGCTCAACGATGACGTGCTGAGCGCGTTCCCACGCGGCGCATACAACCTGCATGGCTCGCTGCTGCCGCACTACCGCGGTCGCGCGCCGGCCAACTGGGTACTGGTCAACGGTGAAACCGAAACCGGCGTAACCCTGCACCGCATGGTCAAGCGCGCCGACGCTGGCGACATCGCCGCCCAACAGCGCGTCGCCATCGAGCGCACCGACAACGCCCTGACCCTGCACGGCAAACTGCGCGAAGCCGCCGCTGCCCTGCTCAAGGATGCCCTGCCACAGCTGGCCGCCGGCACCCTCAAGGAAACCCCGCAAGACATCAGCCAGGGCAGCTACTACGGTCGCCGTACACCGGCCGATGGCCTGATCGACTGGAACCAGCCCGCTGAGAAGCTCTTCAACCTCGTGCGTGCCGTCACCCAGCCATACCCGGGCGCCTTTTGCGCTGTGGGCGAAAACAAACTGATCGTGTGGAACGCCCAGGTCGTGGCCGGCAACGAAGGCGGTACGCCGGGCCAGGTCATCAGCGCCAATCCGCTGCGCATTGCCTGCGGTCAGGACTCGCTGGTGATCAGCGCCGGCCAGCGCGGCGATGCCGGGCTGTTCCTCAGTGGCGCGCAATTGGCCAACGAGCTGGGCCTGGTCGAAGGCTCGCGCCTGATCAGCACCCAGAACCGCCGTCCGACGCGCCTGACCCGCGTGCTGATCCTGGGCGTCAACGGCTTCATCGGCAACCACTTGTCCGAGCGCCTGCTGCAGGACGAGCGCTATGAAGTGTACGGCCTGGACATCGGCTCCGACGCCATCGAGCGCCTGCGCAGCCACCCGCGCTTCCACTTCGTCGAAGGCGACATCAGCATCCACTCCGAGTGGATCGAATACCACATCAAGAAGTGCGACGTGGTGCTGCCACTGGTGGCTATCGCCACGCCGATCGAATACACCCGCAACCCACTGCGCGTGTTCGAGCTGGACTTCGAAGAAAACCTCAAGATCGTTCGCTACTGCGTCAAGTACAACAAGCGTGTGATCTTCCCGTCCACCTCTGAAGTCTATGGCATGTGCCAGGACCAGAACTTCGACGAAGACACCTCCAACCTGATCGTCGGCCCGATCAACAAGCAGCGCTGGATCTATTCGGTGTCCAAGCAGTTGCTGGACCGCGTGATCTGGGCCTACGGCGACAAGGGTCTGAAATTCACCCTGTTCCGTCCGTTCAACTGGATGGGCCCGCGTCTGGACCGTCTGGACTCGGCCCGTATCGGCAGCTCGCGCGCCATCACCCAGCTGATTCTGCATCTGGTCGAAGGGACCCCGATTCGCCTGGTAGACGGTGGCGCACAAAAACGCTGCTTCACCGACGTGGCCGACGGTATCGAAGCGCTGGCGCGGATCATCGACAACCAGAACGGCGTGTGCAACAACCAGATCATCAACATCGGCAACCCGGACAACGAAGCCAGCATTCGCCAACTCGGTGAAGAGCTGCTGCGTCAGTTCGAAGCCCACCCGTTGCGCGGCAACTTCCCGCCGTTCGCCGGTTTCCGTGAAGTCGAAAGCAAGACCTTCTACGGTAACGGCTACCAGGACGTGTCGCATCGCAAGCCAAGCATCGACAACGCGCGCCGCCTGCTGAACTGGGCACCGACGGTAGAGCTGAGCGAAACCATCGGCAAGACCCTCGACTTCTTCCTGCGCGAAGCCATGCTGGAACGGGAAGGCAAACGTTAATGCAGGCGGGGTTGCGCATCGATGTCGATACCTACCGAGGCACCCGTGAAGGGGTGCCGCGGCTGCTCGACATGCTCGCCGAGGCTCAGGTCAAGGCCACATTTTTCTTCAGCGTCGGCCCGGACAACATGGGCCGGCATCTGTGGCGGCTGATCAAGCCGCAGTTCCTCTGGAAGATGCTGCGCTCCAACGCCGCCGGGTTGTACGGCTGGGACATTCTCCTGGCCGGGACCGCCTGGCCGGGCAAACCGATCGGCCGTGATCTGGGTCACCTGATGCGCCAGGCCCAGGACGCCGGTCACGAAGTCGGCCTGCATGCCTGGGATCACCATGGCTGGCAGGCCAACGCCGGACGCTGGAGCGATGCCCAGTTGCACGAGCAGATTCGCTGCGGGGTCGATACCCTCAGCGATATTCTCGGCCGCGCCGTCGATTGCTCGGCGACCGCCGGCTGGCGTAGCGATGAACGTGTCGTGCAAGCCAAACAGGCCTTCGGTTTTCGCTATAACAGCGACTGCCGCGGGACCTCCATTTTTCGTCCGCAGTTGGCCGACGGCCAGCCGGGGACCGTGCAGATACCGGTCGACCTGCCTACCTTCGACGAAGTGGTCGGGCCGCAGGTCAGCGCCGAAGGGTTCAACGCCTGGATCCTGCAACGTTTCAAACCCCAGGCGCTGAACCTGTACACCATCCATGCCGAAGTCGAAGGCATTCTGTACGCAGAGGCTTTTCGCCAGTTGCTGGCACAGGCGCAACGCCAGGGCATCCGCTTCACGCCGCTGGGGGACATGTTGCCGGCGTCCCACGACTCGATACCCGTCGGCCACCTGCGCCGCGGGCACCTGAATGGCCGCGAAGGCTGGTTGGGAGTGCAACAACCATGACCCGACAACGGGCCGCTCTATCCTTGATGTTCGTGTGTGCCATGTTTTACCTGATCCCGCTGTCGTTCCACGGGCTGTGGGCGCCCGATGAGACCCGCTATGCCCAGGCCAGCCAGGAAATGCTCCTGACTGGCCAGTGGGCGGCGCCGCACTTCATGGGCCTGCGCTATTTCGAAAAACCGGTGGCCGGCTATTGGATGATCGCCGCCGGGCAGGCGGTTTTCGGCCAGAACCTGTTCGGCGTGCGCGTAGCTTCGGCGTTCAGCCTGGGTCTCAGTGTGCTCATCACTTACCTCATGGCCCAACGCCTGTGGCGCGACCCGCGTCGCAGCCTGGCCTGCGCCGTGCTGTACATGAGTTTCGGGCTGGTGGTTGGCCTGGCCGGCTACAGCAATATCGACCCGCCCTTCACGCTGTGGGTCAACCTGAGCTTCATGGCCCTGTGGTGGGCGCTCGATAGCGACAGCCGGCGCATGCGCCTGTGGGCCTGGGCAGGCGTGGGCCTGAGCTGTGGCATCGGCATGATGACCAAGGGCTTTCTGGCGTTGGCGCTGCCGGTGCTGATTGCGGTGCCCTACATGATCTGGCAAAAGCGCTTCGGCGAATTGCTGCGCTACGGCATGCTGGCGGTACTGGTCGCGGTGCTGGTGTGCCTGCCCTGGGCGATCGCCGTGCACCTGCAGGAGCCGGACTTCTGGCATTTTTTCTTCTGGCACGAGCACATCCAGCGCTTCGCCGGCGATGACGCGCAGCATAGCGAACCGATGTGGTTCTACCTGCCGCTGCTGGTGCTGTCCAGCCTGCCGTGGGCGGCACTGCTGCCGATGACCCTGGAGCACAGCTGGCGTCAGCGCCTGCAACCGAACATCGTCTTCCTGGCGCTGTGGCTGTTGCTGCCACTGGCCTTCCTGAGCCTGGCCAAGGGCAAGCTGCCCACCTATATCCTGCCGTGCATGCTGCCGCTGGCGCTGTTGATGGGGCATAGCCTGGTCGCCGCACTGGAGGCCGGTCGCCATCGCGCCTTGCGGGTCAACTCGCTGCTCAACGCGGCACTCGGTATCGTCTGCCTGGGCATGCTGGCGGCCGTGCAACACCGGCGGCTGATCTATATCCATGAGCCTTGGCATGTGGCGCTGATCTGTGCCGTGCTGCTGGCATGGGTCGTGATCCACCTCGTGAGCGGTTTCAAACCCGTCCGCTACTGGATGGCCCCGGCGCTGGCCATGGGCCTGCTGGTGGCGGTGCTACCGGCGGTCCTGCCCGCTGTGGTGGTCAATCGCAAGACCCCGGACGCCTTCATCGCCCGGCACAGCGCCGAACTCAAACAGATGAACAGCCTGATGGCCAACGAGCTGGGCGCCGCGGCGGCAGTCGCCTGGCACACCGCCAAGCCGCAGATCTTCCTCTACAACACCGAGGGCGAAGCCAACTACGGGCTCAACTACCCCGACACCCAGTATCGACGCGTCACCCTCGACAATGTCGGCCAGTGGATCGTCGATGCCCGCAAGGCCGGCTCCGTGGGCGTGATCATGCGCATCAAGGGCGAAGGCGAAGACCACGAACTGGATCGCTTGCCTACCGACGCCAAACGCTATGAACAAGGTGGCCTGGTGATCCTCATTTATGCACAGACGCCACCATGATCTTCGTCTTGTTGCTGGTCGCCTGCCTGCTCACCTGCCTGGGCCAGATCGCACAGAAGCACGCCGTCGAAAGCTGGCGCGGCGCCCATGCCAAACGCGGGCTGCTGGGCAAGCTGAGCAGCGGCTGGTTATGGTTGGCGCTGGCCAGCCTGGGCTTGGGCCTGCTGCTTTGGCTGCTGGTGCTGCAGCATCTGCAAGTGAGCATCGCCTATCCGATGCTGAGCTTGAATTTCGTGCTGATTACCCTGGCTGCGCGGTTTCTGTTCGGTGAACACATCGACCGTCGCCACTGGCTGGGAGTGGGCCTGATCATGCTCGGCGTGCTGTGCCTGGGGTGGCAGGTATGAGCCTGCAACGCGGCTTGAGCTTTGCCGCCGCCAGCGTGGTACTGGTCAGCGGTGCCCAGTTGGGGATGCGCTGGAGCATGGCGCGGTTGCCGGTCCCCAGTCAGTGGCTGCATGCGTTCAGCGCAGGGAGCCTGTCGTACCCGGACCTGGCCATCATCGTCGGCGCCATTCTCGCCTACGGTCTGTCGATGGGCTGCTGGCTGATGGCACTGCGGGATCTGCCACTGGGCCGCGCCTACTCTCTACTGAGCATCAGCTACGCACTGGTCTATCTGCTGGCAGCCAGCATTGCGGCCTTCCACGAAGATTTTTCCGCTTTCAAAACCCTGGGAGTGACCTTGGTCATCCTCGGCGTCCTGACCATCAACTCAAGACGCACACCCCGTATCGAGCCTTAGGATCCGCGCATGAAAATCAGTGTAATCGGTAGTGGCTATGTCGGCCTCGTACAAGCCACCGTTCTGGCCGAAGTCGGCCATGACGTGCTATGCATGGATGTCGATGAAGCCAAGGTCAAGCTGCTCGAACAGGGGCAAGTGAGCATCTTCGAGCCGGGCCTGGCCGATCTGGTCAAAGAGAATCTGGCGAACAAGCGCCTGCGTTTCACCACCGATGAAAAACTCGCGGCCGAGCACGGTCGGGTGTTGTTCATCGCGGTGGGCACGCCGTCGGGCGATGACGGATCCGCCGACCTCAAATACGTGTTTTCGGTGGGCGACGCCATTGCCCGGCACCGTACCGAGCCGTTGATCGTGGTCGAAAAATCCACCGTGCCGGTGGGCACCGGCGATGCCCTGCGCGCGCACATCGACGAGGCGCTGGCGGCCAGCGGCCGCAGCCTGGACTTCGATATCGTCTCCAATCCGGAATTCCTCAAGGAAGGCTCGGCCGTCAACGACTGCCGCCGCCCGGACCGCATCGTCATCGGCTGCGAGCGCGAGGAAGTGCGCGAGGTGATGCGCGAGCTGTACGCGCCGTTCAACCGCAACCATGACCGAATCATGTTCATGGACCTGCGCAGCGCCGAGCTGACCAAGTACGCCGCCAACTGCATGCTCGCCACCAAGATCAGCTTCATCAACCAGATCGCCGAGCTGGCCGAGCACCTGGGCGCCGACATCGAGTCGGTTCGCCAGGGCATCGGCGCCGACTCGCGTATCGGCTACGACTTCATCTATGCCGGCTGCGGCTACGGCGGCTCGTGCTTCCCCAAGGACATGCGCGCCCTGATCCACAGCGCTGAACAAGCCAATTGCTCGAGCGACCTGCTGCAGGCCGTCGAAGCCATCAACCACCGGCAGAAAAACAAGCTGTTCGAGCGGGTCAACGCGTATTACCAAGGCGATCTGCGCGGCAAGACCTTCGCCCTTTGGGGCCTGGCGTTCAAGCCCAACACCGACGACATGCGCGACGCCCCAAGCCGGGTGCTGATGGAAGCCCTGTTCGAGGCCGGCGCCCATGTGCGCGCCTTCGACCCCGAGGCCATGCACCAGACGCAGCTGATCTACGGCGAGCACCCGCAGCTGCACCTGATGGGCACGCCAGAAGCGGCGCTGACCACGGCCGACGCCTTGATCATCTGCACCGAATGGCAGCAGTTCAAGGCGCCTGACTTCGAGATGATCCACAAGCGCCTAGCCGCACCGCTGATTTTCGACGGTCGCAATCTGTACGACGCCGAGCGCATGAAGGCCAAGGGCTTCACTTACTATCCGATCGGCCGCGGCGAGTCGCGCGAATTGCCGATCCCACACGGCAAGTGGAAGGGCCAAGCCTCGGCCTGATTCCAGCTTTCATGTAGCGGGGGGGCTTGCCCCCGAAAACAGCCCGGCCAACCAAATCAGGTTGACTGGACACTTTTCGGGGGCAAGCCCCCTCGCTACATTCACTTGGGCAATTGCATCAACAGGTAAGGCTGCTTGTCGAACTGGCCCTGCAGCACTTGCTCGAAGCGCCCGGTGACAGCCGCTGGCAGCGCCTGCCAATCGTCCTGACTGACCACGACGTAGACCGGACTCCGCAATGCCTGCAACTGGTCGGCGCTGCTGGTGAAGGTCGCTGGCAGATCGGCATCGATATTGACCATGAACTTGATCGCCTTGCCGTCCTTGGTCAGCCCGTGCAGCACCAAGGGTGCCGGGGCGCTCTGGATTTTGCGATAGACCGCCTCGCTGAACTGGCGGGTGTCGTACTGCCCATGCTGCAAGGGCTCGACCACGCCGACATAGGCCAGCCACACCGCCAGCACCGCGCTGGCCCCCAGGCTCGTGCTGCGCCAGTGCGGCCACAGCAACGTCACCAGCGCCATGATCTGCAGCGCGGCCAGCAATAGCGAAATCCAGATCAACGAAGCGACCGGCTCGCCCAGCTTGCGTTGCGCCACCCAGAGACCGACGATCAGCGCTCCGGGCAGGATCAGCCAGAGCGTTTGAATCAGCACGCGCAACGCCTTGAGCGCCCGCCCCCCTGCGGCTTGAAACCCATACCCGGCCACCACGGCGGCCATCGGCAACATCGGCAGCACATAGCGCGCTTTTTTCGCCATCGGGATCGACAACCCGACCAGTACGATCAACCCCGCCACGGTACACCCGGCGATCAGGCGCATCGCCTCGCTGTGCCGCGCTTTACGGCTGCAGGCCAGCACGGCCAGCGTCAGCAAGGCCAGGGGATAGGTCGGCGCATAGTTGCCCAGCGAACTGCTGAAATAGTAGAGCGGGCCGCTGGCGCCTTCGGAGCCGTCGATGCGGCCGACCACCTGCATGCGGATCACATCCTGGACGAAGGCATCGCCGCCACTGAGCCAGGCCAGCCACAGCGTCAGGCCGATACCGATGGCCAGCAGCCCCAGGGCGGCAAAGCCGACCGCGAACAGTCGCCGCCATTGCCCACTTACCAGGTAATAGCCGCAGAGCATGCCGGTGGGGATCACCAGGCCAATGGGGCCACGAATCGCAAAGCCCAGCGCCAGCAGGACAAACACCCAGCCCAGCCGCCGCGGTGCGGCAAAGTGATCGGCGGTGTATGCCAGGTAGAACACGGCAAAGGCCACCGCCGCAAGCATCTGGTCCAGCGACACCGCGCGAGTCTCGCTGATGAACATCAGGCTCATCGTCATCAGTGCAAGGCTGGCAAATGCCCAGCGCTGAGAATAAGGCGCCAGCAGGCGATACATCAGCACCACCACCGTGGCACTGGCGATCGCCGTCGGCAGCCAGGCGGTCAAGCTGTTGACCTGGCCGAAAGGCCACGACAGCAGATAGACGAAGAACGTCGAGGTGGCGGAATAGTCCGCGTAGGGCTGGCCGTAAGTGGTGGGGAAGAAGCTGGGGCCGTTGCGCAGCATCTCTTGGGCGAACATGACGAAACGCGAGTCGAAACCGATGGCGGTCTGGTGGACGTTGCCGGCAACGAACAACAGCAGCGCCAACAGGCCCAGCCACAGGGATTGGCGGCGCTGCGCCGGGGATGGCCGCACGGCCAGAGAAGATGACATCGGAAGCTGCCTTGCGAAGGGAGACGGGGGATTATTTCGCGGTGAAACTGAACGGCAGCTGTCCGAGTAGTGCATGACCCAGGCAGGTACACATCATGAATCAATAAACCGACGCGTCGATATTCCAGCGCGCAGGCTCATGTCACCTTCGCGGGCAAGCCTTGCTTGTATGGTAGAACTTGAAGGGGTGGTGGGACGAACGCTAAGCATCTGACTGCGCCAACAGTACAGACCGTGGG